>JACWAG010000036.1 GCA_014874425.1 Syntrophaceae bacterium
AGAGGCAGGTGAACGTGTTCGCATACCTTGTCAAGCGAACCCAATGCCGTTGCAACTGACGCATCGAAGTCTCGTGGATGGGAAGTTGTAAATCTAATCCTGTCTAAACAAGGTATACGTGAAAGTTCCTCCAGCAATTCGGTGAAACGGTTGCCATTTCCCAAGTCTTTGCCGTAAGCGTTAACATTTTGTCCTAGAAGCGTTATCTCCTTCACGCCCTTGGAGCAAAGTTGCGACACTTCTTCCAGAACTTCCCCCAAATTTCGGCTCTGCTCCCTACCCCTTGTGTAGGGTACCACACAATAGGCGCAGAAATTAGAACACCCCTGCATGATAGTTACATAAGAACATATTGGTTTTAGGCCGCGTCTCGGGGCAGGCATGTGAAGAGAACTGATGTTCTCGGAAAAGTCTACCTTGATGACGCGCTGACGATCCCTTCTTATCTTTTCGACTAATTCAGGCAGTTCAGAGATATTGTGCGTTCCAAGCACGAGGTCCAAATGATGGAATTTTTTAGAGAGTTCGTAATGTTGCTGTTGTGCGACGCAACCAGCTACAACTATAACCATGTCCGGATTTCTGAGCTTGGCGGCCCTAATCTTGCCCAACGAGCTATGAACCTTGTGCTCAGCTTTTTCCCGGATTGCGCATGTATTAATAATCACAACGTCTGAGCTGTCAGCCGAATCTCCAGATTCCAGGCCAAGTTGTTCCATCAACTCGCACATCTTTTCAGAATCATGCTCGTTCATCTGGCATCCGTACGTTTCTACAAAATACTTCCCTGAAAGCGACATCATCATCCTTATTAGACTAAAACAACGAATTTGTTGGTGAGCGGTCTTCTAAAAAATAACAAGCGCCCTGATATGAATCAAGGCGCCTGACCCAAATGAATCACACAATGTGTAAAATTAAAAAGAATCGATATTCTGAGATATAGTTCAATATCGCGATTATTGACGAAACCGTTTACCCTGGTCTAAGAATCATAAAAATCTGTCTATTTCTTTTACAAGCTCTTTTACTGCCTGAGCTGATTTCTTGAAACCACTCATTTCATCAGGAGACAGTTCAACTTCGACGACTTTCTCGACCCCAGATTCGCCAAGGATAGCGGGCACTCCCACAAATATACCCTTTTCTCCGTATTCACCATTTAGATAAGCCGCAACTGGCAGCAATCTTTTCTTATCTAAAAGAATCGAACGAGCCATTTGAACCGCTGAAGAAGCCGGGGCGTAGTACGCGCTGCCCGTCTTTAATAGACCAACTATCTCAGCGCCTCCCTGTCGAGTCCTCTGAACGATTTCCTGCAATCGCTCGGGCGAGATGAAACGGTCGATGGGGACCCCGCCAACAAAGCAGTAACGGGTCAACGGGACCATGGTATCCCCATGTCCCCCCAATACCAAAGCGTGAATATCCTCAACGGAGACACCAATCTCTTGAGCTATGAAACTTCTGAAACGAGCGGTATCCAGGACACCTGCCATGCCTAGTATTTTCCGTGGATTAAAGCCAGTCTTCTTCCACGCAGTGTAAACCATGGCGTCCAAAGGATTGGAAACAACAATCAGGATAGCGTTGGGAGAATACTTCGCGGCCTTTTCAGCGACTTCTCCGACTATTTTGACATTTGTCGACAAAAGATCATCCCGGCTCATTCCCGGTTTCCGGGCAATTCCAGCAGTTATGATTATCACATCGCTGTTCGCCGTATCCTCGTATTTATTCGTTCCCGTGACCTTGGTGTCTATGCCAAGAACCGGAGTCGCTTCATAGAGGTCGAGGCCTTTTCCTTGAGGAACTCCATCAAGAATATCGACTAAAACTATGTCGCCCAATTCCTGCGCTGAAGCGTACGCAGCGACGGAAGCCCCCACATTACCTGCGCCGACGACGGTCAACTTTGTTTTCGGCATTTCTTCTCCTCTCTTTAAACCGTGAATTATTATAGGCCTGAGTTTTGTACAAACGCTAATTAGTAAGTTTCATATTCCTCAATCTTCCATACTGTCAAGCTGGTACGAAGCCCAAAGAAACAGAATGTCAATTTCATGGATCTAAAACAGTCTTATTAAAACGAATCGTATATGGATCTATGAATACGGGGCGTAATGTCTCTTATCATTTGTGAGATTGCCCTGCGTCGGTTTGAAAGCGTTCCCTGAATTGAATCTGTCACTGTATAAGTGTAAGAAGCCGAGAAATCATTTTTCCATAACTGCTTTAATGTACCGGATTGTATTAGGGAGCACCTAACCCGCAAAGTGCCCGAACGAGTCAACTCTTTTCCATCAGCTCTATAGGCTGATGGTGTATCATCGTAAAAAGAGATTACAGTTTTAAGGTTAACATCGCCATTATCTACAGTTGTTTTCAGGTTTGGGTCCAGGGCGAATTCACGACGCAATTCATTGGTCAATTCTGTCTCAACTCCCGTGATTACAGTGTTGTTAACAGCGCTTTCAATTAATATTGTCTTGGCGTTTGCCGGAAAGACCGCAGGCTTCGACGCCTCACCAAACTTGTAACCACACCCCCCCGCAAAAGAACAAATCATTAGGATGAGCAAAATTGATCGCTGCAAGCCGCGTTTGCAAATTCTAATAAATAGCCCGTGAAAAGCAGCGTTCACAACTTAAGCTCTTTGATAATCTTACTCCAATGAAAGATCGGTCACATCAAGAAGTCGGGATTGCCTTCAATAATGCTAATCTGACTTCCCCTATAGTCAAAACTGATAATTTTATCAGCTCACGACAATATTAACGAGTTTACCGGGCACCACCACCATTTTCCTGATCACGCGCCCTTCCAGGAAGCGCTGAACATTTGCTTCCGCCATTGTAGCCTGTTTGATTTCGTCTTCAGTTGCTAAAGCAGGAACACTGATCTCAGCGCGTTTTTTGCCGTTAACCTGAGCCACGATCGTTAACGTGTCCTCAGCAATCAGTTCAGGGTCATACACGGGCCATCCTCGTCGAGTCAACCCATTTTCGTTTCCGAGGGCTTCCCACAGTTCTTCTGATATGTGAGGCACGAAAGGGGATATCAAAATAACCAATGAGTCTACTGCTTCTTTCATTGCTGCTCTGAGGTCGTTGTCCAGTGAAACATCTTGTACAGAGAACTTGGCAAGCTCATTCGACATCTCCATTATTGCCGCTATGGCGGTATTGAACCGGAAACGGTTGCTGATGTCCTCTGTAACCTTTTTTATGGTCTTGTGGGTCACACGTCTAACGGATCTGGCAAAGATAGATTGATAAACAATCCTATTGGGGGTTGTTAAGCCTTTATATTGAAGCACAAGGCCCCAGATACGATTTAGAAATCTGTGAGCGCCATCTACACCTTCTGATGTCCATTCCAGGTCCCTTTCAGGAGGCGCGGCGAACAGGCAGAATAATCTTACGGTGTCGGCCCCGTATTTGTCGATGAGCGACTCGGGGTCTACTACGTTACCTTTTGATTTTGACATCTTTGCGCCATCTTTAATCACCATGCCCTGCGTCAACAGGTTCTTAAACGGTTCACTCTCCTTCTTGATACCCAAATCTCTCAGCGCTTTTGTAAAAAATCTTGAGTAAAGCAGGTGCAGGATGGCGTGTTCAATCCCACCGATATACTGGTCCACAGGAGACCAGTAACGGTCCTGCTCAGGGTCGAGCAGTCCCTTGTCGTAGCGTGGACAGGTATATCGGTCGAAATACCATGAGGATTCAACAAAAGTATCCATTGTGTCAGTTTCTCGCCGAGCGTCAAAACCACATTTAGGGCAGTGTACGTTTACCCACCAGTCAAGGTCCGGTAGAGGTGACCGACCACTTTCAGGAAAATCAATATTAGTGGGCAATTCAACCGGCAGGTCCGAGTCCGGGACTGGTATAGGTCCACATTGGGGGCAGTGTATAATGGGAATTGGAGCGCCCCAGTATCTCTGGCGGGAAATACCCCAATCTCTCAAACGGTAATTTATTGTAGGTCCACCGAGACTCATTGATTTCAGTTTTTCCGAAATGGCCTTTTTACCTGATACGTTGTCTATTCCGTTAAACTCTCCTGAATTTATAAGAGTTCCCTGGTCAACGTAAGCTTCAGTCATTGTTTTCGGGTTCAGAACACAGTCTGGTGGTTGGACTACCACGATAATGTCGAGTCCGTATTTTCTCGCAAATTCAAAGTCTCTCTGATCATGCGCTGGAACGGCCATAACAGCCCCGGTCCCATATTCGTACAATACGAAATTGGCGCAATAAATCGGCATCCTTCGAGAAGTTACGGGATTAACGCAATACGCTCCCGTGAAGACACCTTCCTTTTCGGAGTCCTCACCAACACGGCTTTGCCAGTCTTGAGTCAGGCAGCGATTCACAAATTCCTGAACAGCGTTTTCCTGTAGGGTCCCTTTAGACAGTGACAGACAGAGAGGATGTTCGGGCGCAAGGCTCATGAAAGTCGCGCCATAAACAGTATCCGGCCTTGTTGTGAAAACTTCAATTGATTCGCGTGAACTTTCGAGTCCAAACAGTATTCTTGCTCCTTCACTTCGGCCTATCCAATTCCTCTGCATTGTGAGAACGCGCTCCGGCCACCCCGGGAGACGATCACACCAATCGAGCAGTTCATCGGCATATTGAGTGATCTTGAAAAACCATCCATCTTGCTCTCTCTGGGTTACCGGTTCGCCGCATCTCCAACAGCAACCCGCCTCTACCTGCTCGTTGGCAAGCACAGTGGCGCACGGCCGGCAATAGTTTACGACGGATTTTTTTCTGTAAACCAGCCCCTTTTCCAACATTCGAATGAAAAGCCATTGCTCCCATTTGTAATAATCGGGATGGCATGTGGCTATTTCGCGGTCCCAGTCGTAAGACAGCCCCATGCGCTTCAACTGTCGGCGCATTTCGTTGATATTATTTATAGTCCAGGTCGCTGGATGGGACTTGTTTTTTATGGCCGCGTTTTCAGCAGGCATTCCGAATGCGTCCCACCCCATGGGGTGAAGGACATTGAAGCCGTTCATCATCTTGTAGCGGGCGACCACGTCACCGATGCAATAATTCCTGACATGGCCCATGTGAATCCTTCCGGATGGATACGGAAACATTTCCAACAAATAGTATTTTTCTTTAGAGGTATCGAGTTCTACCTTAAAAACATTCTCGTTTGCCCAATGTTCCTGCCATTTTTTTTCGATTACCTCTGGATTGTATTTTTTTTCCATATTTCCTCCGAAACCAGCCAAATGAACAATTAACCCTTTCTTCTAACATATCGAAAGAGGGATCTTCAATGCCAGTTATTCCAAAATCCAAAATCCACCGAAATCTCCCGCCCAATATTTTCATTTAAAACATTATAACACGGGCTTCCACATTGGATCTCATTTTTCAGCTAGGTCAAACGATTAAAGACTGCTTGCTAAACCAGTAGCCGGCTGTCCATTTCAGGTTCGGTATTTTGACTTGACTAGCCGCTTGGATCCGAATTAATGTGACCTGTGCTCCTCAATACTCACACATGTTAGAAAGAGGGAGAATCATGACCCGGGAAGTTTCCGTAAGCCCTGAAGGTGAAGTTTTCTATCTTCCGAATGAAGACGATTATGCCAATGAGTTTCTGCGTCTAAAGAACCTGGTGGATTCTCATAGGGCTCAAGGACGGGAAATAGTAGTAGTCATGGGCATCGGTTTTGTCGGGGCTGTCATGGCTGCGGTTGTCGCCGATTCCACGGATGGGTCGGGGAATCCTGGTAAACTTGTGATTGGCATGCAGCGACCCAGTGCAAGGAGCTTTTGGAAGATCCCGCTAATGAACCGCGGTATAGCTCCTGTCAAGTCAGAAGATCCGGAAGTTCCGGCTATGATCAAGAGATGCGTCGTAGAGAAAGGCACGCTCACTGCGTCTTTCACTTACAAAGCCTTGAGCCTTGCAGATGTGGTCGTTGTCGATGTTCAGTGCGATTACATAAAGGAATCGCTCAATGACGTCCGGACGGGTTACGTACATCTGGAAGACCTCGAGAAATCTCTTGAAGTTATAGGTGAAACTATCCCGCCAACGGCCCTCACCCTAATTGAGACCACAGTGCCGCCTGGAACGACCGAGCAGGTAGCGTATCCAGTAATGAAAAGAGCTTTTCAGAAAAGGGGAATCCAGGACGACCCACTATTGGCTCATAGTTACGAAAGAGTAATGCCCGGAGCGAATTACGTAGCCTCAGTTAGAAATTTCTGGAGAGTGTGTAGCGGAATCAACGACGAAGCCCGTAACAGAGTAGTGAAGTTTCTGAGTGAAGTAATTGATACAAAAAATTTCCCACTAACTGTTTTGGACCGCCCTATAGAATCTGAAACCGCCAAGATAGTAGAAAACAGTTACAGGGCCACCATCCTCGCGTTTCTTAATGAATGGAGCGTTTTCTCAGAGCGTAACGGCGTGGATTTGGTCAAGGTGCTGGAAGCGATTAAGGTCAGGCCTACACACTCAAACATCATATTCCCAGGACCTGGAATCGGCGGTTACTGTTTGCCCAAGGACGGAGGACTGGCGGTTTGGGCATATAAACACCTGCTCGGATTTGACGATGATCTGTTCAAGATTACGCCTCTTGCTATAAACATAAATGACAGCCGAGCCCTACATGTCCCGGAACTGGCTAGGGACGCCCTGCGCAATATGGGAAGATACATAGCCGCATCCAAAGTGACATTGCTTGGAGCTTCCTATCGGGAAGATGTTGGTGATACAAGATATAGCGGATCGGAAATAATAGTCCGCAGGTTGGTCGAGATGGGCGCGGACGTATGTGTTCATGATCCATATGTAGACCACTGGTGGGAATTCGAAGCTCAGGAAACGTATCCGTCCCCTGGGAAGGGTAGGGGAAAGTTTTTCCGGTCCCAGAAAAAACTTCCTGAACTCAGGATTGAAAAGGATTTGCCAACCTCACTCAAAGACGCTGACGTTATGATCCTGGCTGTCAGGCATAAACAATTCATGAACCTGGACCCAGACGACGTGGTCCAGTATGCAGGCGGGCCATTAGCCGTAATTGATTGTTTTGGGATATTGAAAGATGAAGCTATTGTTAGGTATTTCGAATTAGGCTGCGAAGTCAAAGGGTTGGGAAGAGGACATATCAACAGGCTAAAGAAACAAATTAAACGCTAGTGTATGACAATCAGGGCTGGCCGCATGTTAAAAGCCGGCAAAATCAACACGCAATGGAAGATTAGATCGATCTCACAAGCGCTGCGAATGATAAAATACGGTAATAAGCGACCAGCGCTTTAAATTCTACATTCCGGCTGTAAACAACCTGGTTTTGTGAACACGATCTGCCATAACTGATTATAACGCGATCGAAAGGCCCCCGCGCACGAAAGAAGATAATACTCCCACATTCTTTTGAACCTTTTATCATAACGTTTCGAAAGCTCCGACCACGAATTTTGAAAGTTTGAATTCCAGGCCATTAGTGTTTTGTCATAATGAGGCCCCAGATTGTGCAGGTCTTCAATCATAAACATCCCTTCGGCTGATCGGGCGATTTGCGCAATGCTCGGTAACATCCCATTAGGAAATATGTATTTGTTAATCCAATTGTCTGTATTTATCTGAGAAGAGTTGGAACCTATAGTGTGTAGAAGAAAAATCCCGTCATTCTTAAGAGATTTATCGACAACTTGCATAAATGTCCGGTAATTTTTGTAGCCTACATGTTCAAACATCCCTACTGAAACAATCTTGTCAAATTTACCCGTGATATCTCGGAAATCGCAATTGACAATATTTATTGGTAGATGATTCAAACATTCCCGGGCGTATTTAATCTGTTCATCGGCAATGTTGACACCGGTCACGTGACAGCCCACTTTTTCGGCCACGTATCGGGCAAGGCCGCCCCAGCCGAAACCGATATCCAGCACGTTATCAGAGGGTCTTAAGCGTAATTTTGCGATAATCAGGTCCATTTTGTTTAGCTGGGCCTGTTTGAGGTCCTCAGTTCCGCTAAAGTATGCGCAACTGTATTGATTGTATGGATCCAGGAATGAGAAGAACAATTCGTTGTCGAGGTTATAGTGCCGGTCCGCTATTATACGTGACCTCCCGAGAGACTGGAGGTTGAAAACAAGCGCCTTTAGCACGGGAAGAAGAAGTTTCCATGAGCCCCTTACTCTTTCAGGCAGTTCAGCGGAGAGAAGTCTGTCGACAAATTGATCAAGTCTCTCGCACTCCCACCATCCATCCATGTACGCTTCGCCCATTCCAAGGTTCTTTAGGCTAAGCGCCCTATCATAAAATTTGTCATTATGAACCTGGATATCACAGGGATTATTCCCATTTACTTGAATCCCGGCATCCGTTAACAACTCAGTAACAATCTCTTTACTCCCCGACATGCGACCTCCCATTGAATCTCCAAATGAAGGATTTCTTTTGAAGGGTTTGTCCAAGAAAAGCGCATACACTTAAATTAATTAGATTGTTTTTTAAATGGTTTAAAAGCCTCCTGACTTTTACTCCGGCGGGTCAATAAAGCTTGGCCTTATTAACCAAATATTATAAGTAGTTATTCAACTTTTTAGCTTCAAAGCTGGAATGCCAAAAAGAGCGAATTTTAACCACCTGAAAGAAAATTCAAGTAAAATCACATCATTTTCTCTTATTAATTCAATGTCTTCAGAAGATAATTCAAATTTAGTCAAAAAAGAACTCCTAAAAATAAACTCACGAAATTTTTTCAGGTTGTAGCAAGCCATCATAAACATCTGCAACTGCTGAGTTGAGAATTGGGCTGAACCGCGGCGGAATCCGAGCATGTACAACTCCATGAGTTGATCGTTAAGTCTATTATATTGTTCAAGGTCTTGATCAGATAGCCACTCGTCTACTAACCAGTTTTTAGTTTGCTCGAATCCTCTGCAATGGGGTTCTCGGACCACGAAATAGAATTCTTCATTCAGATCTGTGGAACGGTTTTTGGAAGACGCCCGACCTAGAGGATAAATTCTACAAGCGCCAGGCCGGTCTTCATATACGGTGCAACCGTTTTTAGAAACAAAAGGACAGAGCTTCTCTCCGTCTACGTCCATTTTCAGAAAGACTTCGGGAAATCCATGACGTGAACCGGCCTTGATAACCGTATAATCTTCCAGGAATTCCGATGGAGATTTGTCCAGCCGAGTATACAGCCTCAATACATCATAAGGGGTTAGCGCAAGGTCCAGTTTTCTGCAGCATTCAGTGAAACACGGGACACTCGGGCCGCAGTAAAACTGGAAGCAGTCCTCTCTGGACATTCTGTCGGTCATTTTGAGAGACATTCTGGGGTCTGACCCCATGTCTTGATTCATTCTTTCTCCATTCTCGTCTAAATTTAAAATGTTCGCTCTTTATGAACAATTCCGGTCCAGAAGAAATTCTGCAAAACCAAGCAGAGATCGAAATACCAGGTCAGCGTCCGTTTCTTCCGCTGTCTGCGAAATTAGTACTGATCGAACCCCTGCGTTTTGCGCCGCTTTTATATCTGAGGCGGAATCACCGACCATAAATGATGAACTTAGGTCAATGTTCAAGTCCTCTGTGGCGGCCAATATCATACCAGGGGCCGGTTTCCTGCAATCACAATAATCAGCCTTGTCGTGGGGGCAATAGTATATGCCCTCTAGTGACAGTCCCGCGTCTCTTAACAATGAGTTCATGAAATCATGGACCTTATGAAGATCATTGTCGCTCATGAGTCCCCTGGCAATACCACGCTGGTTGGTTATTACCACGAGCGCAAACCCGAGCTGTCGAAAGATTCTCAGGGCAGGTAAAACTTCAGGCAGCAAGTCAAATTCTGATGGACAACGCACATAATTATTTTCAGGGAGTTTTCGGTTGAGCACTCCATCGCGGTCCAGGAAGATGGCCTTTAGGCTGTTTTGTTGTGTTTTCGACGAAGTCATGCGCACCGTTTATCTGTCAGAAGCGCCAAAGGTTTACGCTCAAAGTCCATAGTTTTAATCATAGTCCCACCGCCAAAAAGGTCAATCAAGAAAAGCTCGACACAATAGCCCATGTGCGGGTTGAAAGATGATCTGGGGGTTGAATTTGGGGTTGAACAAACACAAACCACAAATTGGTATTAAAATAAAAATACGGAAAAACGACAACTTGAATCCGCGCGTTAGTGTAATGCCTCTGATTATAATTAAATTCGAATTAGAGTTAAATGCTATTACATATCGGTTTAATTCGATTATAATAGCTGATACTAAAGATGTAGTTAAATCAATATGATATGAGTTATATGGTCCTTTGGGAAAGCGTGTTGGTATTAACCTGTTCAAAATCAAAATGAATATTTTTAAATTACCAGTTAATAAATTACTTGACATAAAATTCGTTTTGAATAATTACGTGAATCCAGGACATTCAGTGAAGGAGGGAGGGCATGCTTACAATGAAGCGCCTGAAGGTATTGGTTTGTCAGATAATATGGGTTTTTGTCGCAACCACCGCTACATGGGGTTACACCGGACCGGATATATCCAGTCCTGGTGTCCAAGGAGATGCGCTCTCGGCAGATCCGACTTATCAAAATGGGTCGGTTCCTACCAGGCAGTTCCCCACTAAACCCAGAAGCGGCTCATCTTATTCATCAACCGGGACTAGAGGACCTGTTTATTCAACTCCCGGTTACAGCGGGTACAGGCCGTTAGTACCGCCTAGTACCTCTGCGTGTGGTCCTCAGGGCTGTCCTGTGCCCGGAGTGGTTACAGGAGGAACACCTGCGGGGCCTATACCTGGCATGTTCGGCTTGTTTTCCCAGTCGGGCATGGGACTTGGATCCTGCGGACAACTTTGTGGTCC
>JACWAG010000037.1 GCA_014874425.1 Syntrophaceae bacterium
TCTATCAGTGTTACATTGATCCCCTTTTCCGCCGCCACCTGAGCGATCCCGCTTCCCATAAGTCCTGACCCGATTACGGCGATCTTGTCAACTTTGACGGCCTGTGAATGGTCTACCCTGACTAGTTTAGGAGCCAGGCCGGTAACCAGACCAAACAGATCAATCTTATTGCGGGAATTTGGATTGCTGAATAGCGGAACGAACAGATCTATATCCCGTCTTGCAGCTTCATCTAAGGTCAAATTCAGTCCTTGTTCTATTGAGTCCAAGGCCGCTGAAATGTAAGAACGATAAGGAGAGATACCGTAACGTGATCTTGCGGCGTCCAAATCCTTCCGTTTTTCTTCTTTGGACAACGGGTTGGGCTCCTGGAATTCAGGATCGTAGTTCCGGTTAATAATTCCTTGATGAGCTTCGATCCACTCAATTGCTCTGGATTTCAGTTCATTAGTCGCGCAGATTGTTACAAATCCAGCCCCGGCATAATATTCTGCCGAGTTCACTCTTCCGTTCACTATCAAATCCACGGCAGCATTGATTCCAATCAGTTTGGGAAGGATTTGAGTTCCACCACCGGCGGGGAAAAGACCCACATTAACCTCGGGAAACCCCATTCTCGAAGAACTTGTAGCGAAAACATGGTCGCATGCCCAAATCAGGAGTTCGAAACCACCCCCCAGAGCCGTCTGTCTATCCAGTAGAGCAACGACGGGAAAGGAGCTTTTGGCCAGGCAGGCAAGAGCCTCCTGATACCTCAATGTGACGTGCCGAATTATCGCAGGCGTAGCCCCGGTAATGATTTCCTTCAGATTGGCTCCGTCAAGAAAACTCTTCTTTTTGCCTGACACTATGACCAGACCCTTGATATCATCCAGTCGGGCTCGCTCAATGGCCATCTCTATGTCGGCGAGAAACCTTTGACCTATTGTGTTGACCGGCCCGGCGGTATCTATGACAAAAGTTGCGATTCTTGATGATTGATCCAGTATATATGAAACTTCCGACATGATTATCCCCTCCTCTTACACCCTGATTATTACAGCCTCACCCTGGGTCAAGCCTCCGCAAATTGCGGCTACCCCAAGGCCGCCTCCTCTACGACGCAGTTCATACATCATAGTCATTGCGATCCTCAATCCCGAGGCCCCTACGGGGTGCCCAATGGCTATTGCGCCGCCGTTTACGTTGATTCTTTGGAGCAGTTTAAACCATTTGTTTTTGTCTCCATCCGCCAGAATTTTTGCGCTTACAAGGGGCATAGCGGCAAAAGCTTCGTTGATTTCAATCAGGTCCAGTTGCTCCAGATCCATCCCTGCTCTCGAAAGGACTTTCTTGATCGTTAGGGCTGGGATCCACGAAATCCCATGAGGCATATCAATTTCACCAGCCATTTCTTCAATGGCGGCAACTGGCTCTAAACCAAGATCTGAAGCACGCTTCTGAGTCATGACAACAATTGCGGAAGCGCCGTCATTCAGGCCTGGAGCATTTCCCGCTGTTGTCGTCTTCGCGCCGAAAACGGGCGGAAGTTGCTCCACAGCCGCAAGTGTACTGTTAGAACGTGGGGATTCATCTGTAGAGAAAACAAACGTTTCCCTGCCTTTTCTGACAGAAATGGGCGCTATCTCGTCCGAGAATTTTCCCGCTTCAGAGGCGGCAAACCACTTCTGATGTGAAGCGACCGCCCATGCGTCCAGCATACGTTTTGGCACATCATATTTTTCAGCTCCATCCGAGGCGTCAATGGCGACTGGATTGTACCCCGGATAACTTATGGGGAATATTTGGTCTCGAAGTTTGACTTCCCCTATACGCACGCCGTTTCTCAAGTCACGTGACATGTGAGGGACTTTACTCATCGACTCGACGCCAATTACCAGAGCAGAAGAATATTCTCCGAGCTTTAAGCCCCATAACGCCATTCGAAGCGCTGTCAGAGGTGAACAACATGCCGTGTCAAGTGTGATGGTGAATTTGTTGAGCCCAAGTTTTAGAGAAATCTGACGGCCCGTAACGGAACCAGTCTCAAACGAACCTGGGATGCAATTTCCTACAAAGACATGATCAATCTCAGGAGTGATATCCCATCCCTGCGACGTGAGCGATGACTTCGCCGCATGCACAGCAAGATCAAGCGGCTCCATTTCAGATAGAGACCCGAGATACTTTCCGAAGGGGGTCCTTTTGGCCCCAACAATTAAGTATTTATCCGTCATACTATTTCTCCTGCTGTTACACCGGTAGTGGTCAAATTGGGGACCTCGATTATCCAGGTTGAAACGTTTGGAAAATTTATCAGCTATCAGGTGGCACAGGATTTCTGACAGAAGAAACTTTAGTCCTGCGTCTATGGTTAGTGTAATTAACTCGCTATAAACAGTGATGTCAAGCCATATTTAGTAATATTTATCGTAAAAGGCTACCGAACCATATCACGTATTAGTAAATATCACTCACCTGACTCGGGTTTTGTTTATGTTTGGTTGAATTCCAGAGAGAAATTAATTTGAACGACATGAAATCCGACTGAAATATAGCAAGGACCAAGGATATTTTTGTATTTGACTTCCGTTTAATATGATTATATAGATATAAATATGATTAGCTACTAAGGCTCGCAGGCTCCCGATCTTTTGGATCGTCCAATGATCCGAATGCCTGACATTGAAACCCATCAAGTCAATTTCGGCAGCCGCGCTAGCTAATCCTGATTTCAATCATTAGAATAATTCTCAGGGAGGACCTAATCTAAATTTAAAACAACCACCTAAATTCCAAAAGACATATTTCTAAAGGTACATTGTAATTACGTATAGGCAAGATTTACATTAAAGTAAGGAGCTATTCATGATCGGAACAGCAAGAAAACCCATGGAGGAGATACTCCAAGCGTTAGACGGCTATGATAAAATCACAGTTATGGGGTGCAATGGGTGCGCTAAGGCATGCAAAACCGGTGGCGAGGTGGAAGTTGACGACATGGTGAAGGCCCTGAACGAGGCTGGCAAATCGGTAGTCTGGCAGGTCACCCCGGAGAGAACTTGTTACATCCAGCATACAACCGGTAGTTTGCAAGGCCATGAAAAGGAAATTTCATCCACTGACGCGTTCCTGGTGCTTGGCTGCGGAGGGGCTGCTCAGGTGGCCCGCCAGGCTTTCGATGAAATGGGTATGATTATGCCGGTTAAAATCGGTTTGAATTCCGTAGGCCACTTAGACACGGTTATCGCGGGACAATTGGCCATTGAGCAGTGCCAGGAGTGTGGAGACTGTGTTTTAAATGAAACGGGAGGGATCTGTCCTGTCACAAAATGCGCCAAGAGCTTACTGAATGGCCCTTGTGGTGGCGCTCAGGACGGCAAATGTGAAGTCGACCCGGCAAGAGACTGCGCTTGGGCCCTGATTTATGACCGTCTCAAGGCTTTGGGTGAATTGGATAAATTGAAGATCTACCGAGAACCTAAAGATTATGGAAAATCTAATAAGCCAAGAACCCTTGTGATAGGATAGAAAGAGGCCTCCCATGAAAATAACCGAATTGTTTGCGAAAAAAACTTTTGTTTTGACAAGTGAAGTCGGACCAGTAAAAGGATGCGTCAGAGAAACCGAAGCTAGTCCTTCATCCCCATTCCTTGATGAAGCTAATTTGGTGAAAAGTTGCGTGCATGCAGTCAACGTCACGGATAATCAAAGCGCCGTAATGCGTCTCGGTTCTCTAGCTGGATCTGTAAAACTGAAGGAACGTGGTATTGAACCTATCTATCAGATCACCTGCCGGGACAGAAACCGTATAGCTTTACAATCTGAGCTTTTAACAGCCTGTTCGCTGGGAATAGACAATGTTTTGATACTTACAGGCGACCATACGACTCTGGGTGACCACGTAAGCGCCAAACCTGTGTTTGATCTGGATTCCGTTCAACTACTGAAGATTGCAAACGGTATGAACAATGGACGTGACATGATGGGAAACCAATTGACACCACCACCTCAGTTTGCGATGGGGGCAGTTGTCAACCCCAATTCCAATCCACTCGAGCTTCAGTTGATCAAGATGGAGAAAAAGATAAAGGCTGGAGCAGAATTCTTTCAAACCCAAGCGGTATACGATCCAAAAGTTTTTGAAACATTCATAAAGCAAACGGAAGGTTTCGGCGTTCCTGTACAGGTGGGGCTAGTTCTCATAAAATCCGCAAAGATGGCCAAATTTATGAATGAAAAGATCTCCGGAATTACCGTGCCTGATTCGTGGGTTAAGCGACTTGAGGGAGTCCCTGCTGGAAAGGCCAAAGATGTCTGTGTGGAAATGACATCCGAGTTTCTGCGAGAGGTTGCCCCCATGTGCCAGGGAGTTCATTTCATGCCTCTCGGATGGTCGGACGTCGTGCCGCGTATAATCGAAAGCGCTATTAAATAGATTTGTACTGCCAGGATTTGACTATAGGGCGCAGATGGAACTTAAAGGTAACAAGCTGACCAGAAAATTTCTTTGCTTGAAGTGCGGCCACAACTGGGAGGTCCCGTTCGGGGGTGGCCGCCAGTTGGTCTGCCCCAAGTGCGGAAGCATGACCATTAGTCGGACCAATCCAGGGGAAAGACCATGGTGTTGTAGCGGATCCAGAAAAAAGAAGTGTAGACGAGGGGAACCCGAGTAAGCGGATGTATGGATATGCAAAGGTAGCCATATTTTCA
>JACWAG010000258.1 GCA_014874425.1 Syntrophaceae bacterium
GAACGTATGCCTTGGCGTCTTTCTTATGATTATAAACAAAGTCTACCGAAGGATTCCCCTCCATGAGAGTCAGAATAGTGGCCGCCATATCTCCCATCGGCTTTCTATCAATGTGTCCGTGTCTCATTGTTACGACGATCTTCGTTCCAATCCCGATTGTTGACTCAATATTCAGGGCGCCATCGGCTTCCACAGCGGACTGTTCAAAAAGTGACAGACCGAGTCCTACCCTGCGAGTAGAGCGTGAAGTAACAAACGGGTCCAAAACTTTGGCCAAGAACTCAGGGCTCATTCCCTTTCCATTGTCTTCAATCACTATCGTCAACAAATCGGCTTCAAGATTCTCCTCAATCAAAATTCTTATAACTGAAGCTCCAGCCGATATTCCATTTTCAACTACATCGAGGATATGTAGCGACAAATCCTGCATAATCTGACGCCACAGCCTTCACACAGACATGCGACGCCTAACTATCTTCCGTCGCCCGATTCCAAGAAACGCTGATTTCAATTCATCGAATGACGCTTCCGACATCCGGGCTTCTGTGAAGACCGCTCCAATGTCCGAAATATAATGAGCGTCAGAGGATGTAACTATTGGACAATTACAAGATTGCCCGAATTTCTTGCCTGCCGTCTCTATGTCTGTATGTTTGGAAATTTCTAATGCGTCAAACTTTAAATCGTCAGGGATAAAACCCAATTGGCTCAATATTCCAAACCCAGACCTGTCAATGTGGGAAGCGACAGCCAATCCTCCCAGCCCGTGAATCAAATCCACTACTCTGTAGATGTCCAGTGTTGTCGATCCAATTAGTAGCGCTTGTTCCATATCCTCGACCATATCGAATTCGTCCACCACCACCTGGTAACCTATAGCCTGTTCGTCGTTGACCCCAGATAGACGGGCGTAAACCTCATCTTGAGCCAATTGCGCTACATCGACTGAGGGAAACAACCCAAGCACATGCACTTCCTCGCTGGAGGAAATTTCAAGACCTGGAATCACTTTCACGGAAGAGTCACGAGCCGCCCGGATCGTGGCTGCCGCGTTCCTCGATGAATTGTGATCGCAAATGGCTATCATATCAAGACCCTTTTCAATAGCGGTTTTAACAATAAGCCTTGGGGTCATCTCTCCGAGTTCAGTGCAAGGAGACAGAGTCGTATGGATGTGCAAATCAAGTCTGAATATCTTTAGTGAACACATCCAGCAGGCCGATCAGACGCAACCGGGAGGCGCCAAAATAGCGCGTTGGGACTTTCGGTAAAACGTCCTATGGTTCTCTTCGTATACCTAGCTGATACAAGCGTCCCGCAATCTCGTAGGCCGGCATCGAACTGCAAAGTAAAACTACACCTTGTTCTCGAGCCTTATTTATTGTGGCTTCTTCCGGTTGTCTACCGTTCACTATTATTATACAGGCCAGATTGTTCAAAAAAGCCACTGCTATAATGTTTTGATGCAGTTGCAGGGTGATCCAGACATCTCCTTCTTTAGCATTCGCAATAACGTCACTTAGAAGATCACTGACGTAGCCCCCTGTAATTTCGCGTCCAAGGTCCTGTTCACCTGCGCTGACCGTAAGGTCAAGCTCATGCACAAGGTCGGCCAATGTCATTTGAGCCATGATCAGCCTTCTTACCTGTCTACTTCAGCCAAAACTATATCTATGCTGGACAATATCGCTATTAGGTCCGCAAAGAAACATCCCCTACTCATTTCTGGCAACGCCTGAAGATTCACAAAAGCCGGAGCTCTCCACTTGAGCCTGTAAGGGTTTGTTCCACCATCACTCACTATATAACATCCCAACTCGCCGCGCGGCGATTCAATCGATTGATAGCAGTCACCCACAGGAAGCCTGACTCCTTCCACAACCAACATGAAATGGTGTATTAGGGCCTCCATTTTTGTGTAAATGTCTTGTTGCGGAGGGAATATTTTACCAGGGGCCATAGCTATAAACGGACCTTCAGGCAACTGCTGTATCGCCTGCTTCAAAATCCTGTTGCTCTGGCGCATTTCCTCGACCCTAACCAAGTATCTCGAATAAACGTCACATCCATATTCCACCGGAACATCAAAATCGTATCTTTCGTACCCACAGTAAGGTTCCGACTTTCTTATGTCCCAAGCCTTGCCTGAAGCCCTAATCATCGGGCCACTAACACCCAAGGAGATAGCCTTTTCAAGCGGGAGTAAGCCTATACCCTTTGTCCTGTCCATGTAGATTATGTTCTTGGTTAACAAGGTCTCATATTCATCGACGCGTGTGTCAAAATGGTTAGTGAACGCTCGTAGTCTCTCAATAAATCCCTCTTCCAGGTCCTTGGCTACCCCGCCGATTCTAATATAATTCGGCATGAGGCGTCCGCCTGCCGTGAGTTCGAATAGATTCATGATCTCTTCTCGTTCACGGAGCATATAAAACAGAGGAGTCATTGCGCCGATATCATGACCATGGGTCCCGAGCCAGAAGAGGTGACTAAAAATGCGGGAGAGTTCAGCCATTATCACGCGAATGACCTGAGCCCTCTCGGGTATTTCTACCTCTAGCATCTTTTCCACGGTGAGGCAGTAAGCAAGGGAATTGCTAGACGCCCCCATGTAATCACACCGTTCCGTTAATGGAATTACTTGATGATATTTTTTGTTTTCGCAGGTTTTTTCAAATCCGCGGTGGAGATAACCGAGATACGGAGTGCAACTAAGCACTATTTCCCCATCAAGTTCCACAATTGCACGGAAAACACCGTGTGTACTGGGGTGATGTGGCCCCAGATTTATCTCCATTATTTCGCTTCTGATATCGGCCCGTTGGCTCAACTCTCGCGCCATGACCTCGTTACCTCAAGAAATTTGATCTAAGAGGGCAAATCAGGGGTGTCCTCTTCCGTTCCTAGCAAGGGAAAATCTTTTCTAAGAGGGTGCACCCGCCATTCATCAGGTAGGAGCAGCTTTCTTGGATCAGGGTGGCCCTTAAATACAACCCCGAACATTTCCGCAGTCTCTCTTTCATGCCAATCAGCGGTCATCCAAACTTTTGACACTGATTCGATACATGCGGGTCCTGCATCCGTTTCGTCAACCCTGGATTTCAACCTGAGCCTTTGGGTATTGGACACAGAATAAATCTGGTATACCAATTCGAAACGGGGCTTAGCCGGATAGTAATCCACTCCCCCGACGAAGGTCAGGAAATCGAACTTCAGTTCGGGGTCGTCCCTCAGATACCGGCAAACATCGAGAATTTTCTCAGATGGGACCAAGATGCTCATCTCACCAGGGCATGTTTCGAATTGCAAGGCATCGCCGAATTTTTCGCTGAGCTTCTCCTTGATATGATCCTGGTTCATCGTCCAGCCACCTTAATCTTGCCCACTCGAGGGTTTCTAATTGACTGTTCATTCATCACCTTGGCGTGAAGCTGAAGAATTCCATCAATCAGGGCTTCAGGCCTAGGCGGACAGCCCGGGATATAAACATCTACCGGCAAATGACGATCAATTCCCTGAACAACCGAATAGTTCTTATATATCCCTCCCGAACAAGCGCATGCGCCCATGGCTATGACCCATTTAGGCTCCGCCATCTGTTCGTAAATACGCAACACCGCCGGCAACATTTTCTTTGAAGCTGTACCGGAAACTATCATGAGGTCCGCGTGGCGTGGTGAAGGACGGGCGACTTCCATGCCAAACCGCGCCAGATCGTAACGGCTAACAAAGGTAGCTATCATTTCCAGAGCGCAGCAGGCCAAACCAAAACCAAGAGGCCACATGGACGACTTTCTAGCCCAGTTCACGAACCATTCGAGATTGGTTACATGAACAGTATCATTGAGGTGATTTGTTATTCCCATTCAAGAGCACCCTTTTTCCAGACGTAAACTAAACCTACCAAGAGGATTAAAACAAAGAAAAGCATCTCCACAAAACCAAAGAACATAAGTTTATCGAAGATCTTTGCCCACGGGAATAAGAATATTAACTCGATGTCAAAAACAATGAAAAGCATACCCATTATGAAGAAACGGACCGAAAAACGACTTCTCGCCCCACCAATGGGATCCATACCGCACTCGTAGGGCATAAGTTTAATAGGAGTAGGTGTGCGTTTGGCTAGCAGGGTCGAAAGAACTATGATAGCTGAACCGATGAATACGGAAACTAAAAGGATTACAAGAATTGGAACGTAACTCTCAATCATCCGACTTCTCCGTTCAAAGCCGATTCCCCCATGCGGAGTACAAAAGATTTTCTGAGCTTATCAGCCTATTTTGACGCTTTTTTGATTCTTAATGAATCAGAAGTTTAACGCCTGAACTGTAAATTATTGGGATCCTCTAGTCAAGCTTTTTTCTAATTCGACTTTTGGGAGTAAAGGGTCCGGACCAAAATTGAAAACCATCTCGAGTCTAGTCCAATGGCCGGGATCAGAAGTAAGTTTCATGACATCGGATACTCTTTTTATGTTGGCCAGCCCCATTCCTGCGCCAAATCCCATGTCTCTGATCCATTCAGGCGCGGTAGAGAACCCAGGTTGAAGCACCTGTTTCAGGTCCGCTATGCCGGGGCCATGGTCAACGGTTGAAATATTCACCCTATCCTTCCTCACTTCCACGACTATTTCACCGCCAATATCAGTGTGAATCACGAGATTCATCTCCGCTTCATAAACAGCCACACCAACACGGCGGACTATCTGCGGCTGGACTACCAGACGTTGCAATGATCGTTTGATAAGACTCGATGCTTTCCCTGCGTTGTCAAAATCCCGCTCGTTAACAAAATATCGCAGCGTCAACCCCGTGTCATCCGACGAAATGTCCTGGAATATATGGCTCGCCCTATATGTGTAAAGCTTCTCCGCCTCGTTTTTCTGAAAGCTCTTGTCCATCTGTAAAAGCAAAGATCTAATTAGAGTGCCGGTAGTAACAATCCCGAGTAGTTTGCCATCGTGGTCTACCACGGGCAGCCGACTAAAACCTCTCCTTCCGAGATTGTTCACAACCTCAGCAACCTTAGCGTCCATAAGAACTGTGCGAACTTCGGTTGTCATGACCTCTGTCACTGGAGAATCCAGTTTACCATCTTCCATTGACCGGATCACATCGTTCATGGTCACAATACCGATTACCTTACCCTCAGCGACGACAGGCGCGCCGGAAATTCGATTTTCACGCATGAAATTTTTCACTTGAGACATGGTCATGGAAGGATCAATTACGATAACATCCGAAGCCATTACTGACTCTACACGTGTGGTGTAAATCAGTTCTTGAACTTTTGTAATTTCTTGATTGGACATGTCACCAGGAATCATTTACCATTTTAACCGGTCCAAGGCCGGGAAGCCCTGCCTTGTAAAGTCTCCCGCAAGCTTCATACATCGTATATCCGGTTCGAATCAGAGTCATCCCTGAATCGCGCGCTAATTCGACCGTTTCCGGGGGCGGGGTCTTATCACGCACGATTACTATGACATTTATCCCCGCCATCTCAGCCGTTCTGACAACCTGAGGATTGGTCAACCCCGTAAGCAGAGCCATTCCTTCTGAACCAAAGGCAAGGACGTCGCTCATCAGGTCGGCGGCGCCCCCCAAAGGTAATTCTTCATTCGGGTCGTGATTTTGCACAAGGACCTTACCTTGAAGCACGTCGATCATTTCCCGAATATTCATGAACTCTCCATGTAGCAACACGCTTAATGAGCAAATTATTGAAACATTACAGCGTGATATTGTCAAGAAACAAAAACCTGGATATCCTATAATATAGACCTTTTTAAGGTCAAAACTGACTTCACGTCTTCCGCGTAAACCGACGGCCAACAGTCCCATCTTCGTCGACACGGTCCCAATATCCGGCCAATAGGCGCTTGACAGACCTCTCTAAGTCGAGCTTATTAAATATAACATAGTCTCTGAGCGATAGTTCAATAGCAAGGATGGAAGAACATGCAAAATCAGGACGCACCACCTATTTATCCCAATAGATTCTCAGGTAAGATTGGATTCGTGACCGGCGCAGGTCAGGGGATAGGCCGCGCAGTCGCTATTCGGTTGGCGGCGGAAGGAGCCGTTGTTGGTGTTTTAGACTGGAATGCCACTTCAGCAGCCGACACTGTCGAGATTATCAGAGAGCGCGGAGGCTCCGCTATTAGGCTTCAAGCCGACGTTTCCAAGCAGGACCAGGTAACAAAATGTGTAGAGAAACTTAAATCTACTTGTGGACGGATTGATCTTTTAGTCAATAACGCGGGATTTGATCGTCCGGGAGGTTTTCTGAAACTGACCGGCATGAGCTTTGTCGAAGTGTTCAATGTGCATGTTCTCGGCGCCGTAAATTGTAGCCTGGCTTGCGCTCCTATTATGATAGGTCAGAAAGACGGCCGTATTGTCAACGTGTCTTCGATTTATGGCAAAGTTGGAGCAAAAGGCGAGTCAGCTTACTGCTCGGCAAAGTCCGGCCTGGTAGGGTTTACCAAATCACTAGCCAGAGAGTTCGCGTCCAAAGGCGTAAGAGTCAACGTAATAATGCCTGGGCTAACAGCAACTCCTGCGATCAGGGAGATGATGAACCCGAAATATCAGGAGGCATTCGTAAGAGACACTCCCCTAGGCCGTTTGGCAGATCCGGACGAAATCGCAGCCCCAATCTCTTTCTTGCTGTCTGACGAAGCAAGTTTTATTACCGGAGCGGTACTGGAGGTTACCGGCGGCTGGGGAATGTGAGTCGGCGATTCTTATTTATACGGCATTCCATCCCCGGGTCAGAGGACGGTATTAATTCATATGATGAATGAAGCGACGGGCTGATAGACGATAGGCTTTTCAATTCGTGCAGAATGTCCGGCATCCTAATCCTGGCCGCTCGTATTTCAGTTGCAAGGCCTCAAAACTCTCAAGGTCAAGGTCTGGGATTTGTCCAAATTCCGGGTCCAGTGTCTCGATATTTCTGAATCTCTGGATGGAATATCTAGGAACACTTCCCAACTCGTCCCTTATACTATCAAGTTCATTTTCTCCAATAAGTCCCGGAATTACCGTAGTTCTAAAAAAGACGGATAGTCCGGATGATTTTAGAAGTTGAATGCTCCGCTTTATGTTCCGAAGGTTGACTGAAACTCCGGCGAGTTTTGAGTACAATCCAGTTTCGAGTGGGGCCTTAATGTCCATGGATACCGCATCTATAAGACGACGCTTAATCAGTTCCCCAAGCATTGTCGGGTTGGCCCCGTTAGTGTCCAGCTTCACATTTAAACCTAAATCCCTGAATTTAGATATAAGTTCAGGGGTTCCCTCGTGGCAGGTCGGCTCTCCACCAGTGATCGTAACTCCATCAATCCACTTGGTTCTTTCGCGCAAAAAACCAATTATCTGCTCCAAAGGCTGGTCCTTATAACTCTCAGGCGCCAAAACCAGTCCATGATTGTGACAGGCCGGGCATCGAAAAGAACAGCCCCCAAGAAAAATTACCGACGTGACTTTCTCGGGCCAATCCAGCATGGACAACGGTAAGAAGCCCTTGATCTTTGGGACATTCATCTTTTAGCGCCACCTCGCAAACATTCCGACGAATTAATAACAATTACAACGGAGTGAGATTCCAAATTCGGTTTGAACCCTACTCCCACTGATTATACTCGAAACAGGATCATCTCACGCGTTTAGATTGATCAAATAATTCTTTATGTCTCCTACACTCGTGATGATCTCCATTTGATCAGAAACCAGAATTGGAAGCTTCTTTTCGGATAAGGCCACACACTCGTAATAGGCCAGCAGCGCCAGAGCCTCGGAATTTTCGGAATCCAATTGCATGATCTTGACTTCCGGCATTCCGTCAAGATCAATCTGGTTTTTAACCCAATCACATTTCCCACATCCATCCTTTGTAAAAAGGTATGTCAAAATAAACCTCCTGATTCTAAGAAAACTGTCCACACATTAGATTTAGACTTAGTCATGGAGACAAGATAGTGATACAAATTTGACCCATTTTGTCATCCAGCGCCTTTGGCCTATTAGGAAAGCTTATTGCGATATCGGTCCTTAAGCTCGCCTCTCTTGCCTTTGTTCCAGCTCGAAACCTTTGTGAAATATCCTGTAATGCGTGTAATCTGTTCCACCTTGTCGGATTGACAGTACTGGCAGGTCTCATGCAAACCCCTAGTTGTCCTTCCACAGGAAACACAAGTCGTCAGTTCAGGCGAGAAAGCGACCTGGTCATTTTGGGTATTCCTAAAAATCTTTATTACGAAATTCGCCAGTGAATCAGGGTTGGGTCTGCTTTCTCCCAACCAGATGTGCGTCAGGGACCCAGCTTCAATCAATGGATGAAATAGACCTTCCCGCTTGACTCTTGCTATGGCGTCCAAAGGCGCCGAGACATTAAACAGGGTCGAATTCGTATAGTAGATCTCCTCAGTCTTCAAGTTTCCTTTAACTACGGATTCGGCCTCGCGGAATTGTTTCATATCAAGCTTAGCGAACCTGTATGCCGTGCTTTCAGCCGGGGTTTGCTCCAGCACGAATCGCATGTTGTGTTTGCGGCCTAGTCTGGCCGAGGTCAAGTTCATGTGAGCTATGACCTTCAGACCAAATTTGAGGGCCTCGTCACTTTCATGCAGTTCTTCACCAGTATGAAACTGAACCATTTCGTTCAACCCTACCATGCCAATCAGGTAAGTTACCCTGCGCATGCGCAAATAAGGCTCAGCGTCACGATCCATGGTTAGCAGAGCAAGAGGCCCAGTTTCTCCCAAGGCGAGCAGGCGTTCAATAAAACGCTTTTTCTCCATATGCGCTTCAGTAGCAATAGAAATCCTCTCAGCCAAAATTGAAAATAGTTTCGAATCATCGCCTTTCGCCTCGTAAGCGATTCTTGGAAGATTCACCGTCACATTTTGCATCGCGGAATACCGCATTTTCCACGGTTGATTCGCGTCTTCCAGGTCACTCTTTTCCAGTTTAAAGGACAAACGGCAACACTCGGAAATCTTGGCTGTCTCGCCGCGATCAAAAACAAAATACGTGTTTCCTTTTTCGGAGGCTATGTCGCAGATGTGACGAAGAAACGCCTCGTGTCCTGGAGTTGTGAAAAATTTCTCGGTGATATGTACCAGAGGCTTCGGGAAAAAGAATGGACGTCCCGCTCCATCACCCTCCAGGTAAACATCAAACAGTGTCCACACAAATTTCTGGGCTTCAGGCAGATAATCAGAATATGTAAGACCGGTGAACTGGCCACCAGGTCCAATAGCTGGTACATTCTCAAAATGTCTCGGGACTTCCCAATACAGGTTGATGTCCGTGAAAATTGCTTGCCCCCCCCTGGCCACAGCCTGCTGCGAAAATTCAAAGATCAACATCTGTGCGAGCTGACGTATTTCACTATCTGTAAGTCCTCTCAGATATGGGGCAAAAAAGAGGTTTACAGCATCCCAACCTATGGCGCCAGCGAAATGACTTTGAAGGGCGGCGGCAAACTTGACCATGTGAGCAAGTAGAACTTCGGGATGCTTGGCCGGTTTTGCCATAGCTAGAGAATTGGGGAGGTTAAGGCCGAATTTCTTTATGTATTCCAAAGACTGTCCCGAACAATATGGCCTATCAATAAACCCCAGGTCGTGAAGATGGATGTCACCACGCATATGGGCGTCTCCGACCGTCTGGTCGAAAATCGTCAGGAGCGCATATTCCTTCTTTATGTTCTCAGCCAAGGTCAGGTTTGTGGCCTCCGGACCATGCGGCACATTCGCATTTTCCTTGTTCGGCCGTGTAATGAGCTGATCAACGTCATATAGAGGTGACCCTAACCTGGTATGCAGTCTTCGCGCAGACTCCAGACCCCGCTCCAACAGTTTCGCGTTCACCATCTCACGAACCAGCGGAGCGGTTATCACGGCAATTCCACTCCTCTTGATGTCGTTCTCCACTTCTAGGCTGATATTTTCAGCAGTGCCTTCATCGATGAAGGTTTCACGCAAGAGAGCGTCAACAATCCTGCTTGGATCCCACCCATCCATCGCTTCGCTGGACGTTCTTACGAACAACGCCATGTCCGTCGTTTCGTGTCTCCTATGCGAATCCTTTCTGAACTCGTTCAATTCTGCTACGCTAGCCATTAGCTTCCCCTTTCAGAAACTGAATGTAATAAATTATATTTAACAACAATTAGTTACGTTAAACACATAATACCTGATATCCATTATTGATATAACAAGTTGAAATAAAGCGTTAGCCTGGAATGCCTACCTACTCCTATGTTTCCGGCTAGAATACGCTGAAATATGAC
>JACWAG010000259.1 GCA_014874425.1 Syntrophaceae bacterium
CTGCCTGTGCCTCCGCAATCAGGACAAGTCCGGCTGAAATTTACCGGTCCCTGGGATACTCCTGTCTGGCCCGTGCCGTTGCACGTCCGGCAGACGCCATCGCCAGGGGTCCCTACCCTACCACTGCCTCCACAGGTAGCGCAAGGCGCGCTGGTTTGCAAACTGACTCTGGTCGACCCACCGTGCATCGCAATATTAAAGTCCAGCTCAAGAGCGGATTCGATGTCCCGGCCTCGTGATGGGCCTCTCTGAGCGCCCCCTGCTCCACCAAACAGGTCTGTGAAGACATCTTCGAATCCAGAATATCTCATGCCACCCGTGTCAAAGGATTGGCCTCCTCCGAAACCCCGAGGTCCCCGAGCCCGGGATGACTGCTGGCTCCACTGTTTATATTGTCTGGCCTGTTCAGGATCGAAGCCGCTTTTCAAACCTTCTTCTCCGAACTCATCATAAATCTTTCTTTTTGCTGGATCTGACAACGCTTCATAGGCTTCAGATATGGATTTGAATTTATCTTCAGCCTGCTTGTCACCTGGATTAACGTCCGGGTGATATTTCCGCGCCAACTTCCGATAAGTTTTCTTGATTTCAGATTCTTTCGCGTCCTTTTTGACGCCTAATATCGAGTAATAATCTTTACCCGCCATTTTATTTTTCCTGCCGGTTGAAAGAGACTCAAACTGAAACTTCCGAATCTCAAGTCCAATAGGTCGTTATGTTGTATACCATATTATTACAGACGCTGACTCGAAGCGCTGTTAAAGTTACCTGGAAATAATTAATTACAGAAAGCGTTTTGTCAAGCGTCGTGTAGCCAACAACATTTTCAGGATAGTTGAGTCAAGACCTTCTCTATCTCCGGTAACGAAATTGACGTAAGGAATACCCAGCGCATAAGTTCACCACGAGCCTTGATCTCTGAAAAAATCGGCAACAGAGCAGTTCCCGACCCCAAAAACCGCAGCGACCAAAAACCCGATCGTCCATTTCATGGATCCAATTCTTATTAGAAACTTTTTCTGCTCCTCCAGAATCCATGGTTTACACGTTAGCCATCGCATAACTCACTTCGTTTACCAATTCGGACATCGCGAACGGTTTACGCACAAAACCCTTGACAAGGGGCCTGATCTCTCTGTGTAGTTCATCTTCTGGAGCGTAACCGCTAGCTATGAGCACTTTGACTGATGGGTCAATATTTAGCAACTCTATTAAACAGTCTCTCCCGGACATCTCCGGCATGAGAAGGTCCAGAATAACCATTGATATCTCTTGCTTTCTGGATTTGAAAATCTCTAAAGCGTCACTCCCACTGTTGGCTACAATTACTTTGTAACCTGCGGTTTCCAGGCCCTTACGTTCCAATTCAGCTACAGGAATGTTATCCTCTACGATAAGGATTGTTTCTGTTTCTGCCGATTGAACTGATGATGCGGTAGTCTTCGCAGGCTCCGGAGGCGCTTCAATAGCCGGGAAGTAAACCTTGAACTCCGTCCCTTTGCCTGGTTGGCTTTCACATGTTACGTGACCTCCATTCTGTTGCACGATCCCCTGTACAACAGAAAGCCCAAGCCCGGTTCCTCTTGTTGAACCCCTTTCCTTTGTGGAAAAGAACGGATCAAATATTTTAGCCAGCGTTTCTTCATCCATCCCGCGACCATTATCAGTAACTGACAGCATCACATAGGAGCCTGGCTTAGCCCCAAAATGAGATTTGCAGTAATTGTCGTCCAAAGAGACAGTTGTTGTCGCGATCTTCAGTTCTCCACCGTCAAACGTGGCCTCAGACGCATTAATAGCAAGGTTCATTATGACTTGATCTATTTGATTATGGTCTGCGCTAATAGTTGTTGGTCCATCCAGCAAGTTAAGGTCGACTTGAACTATCTGTGGAAGGGTTCGAGATATTAGTGTAGACAGTTGACGGATTTGATGATTGAGATCCAACGGCGCAGAAATGGCCTGACTCTGCTGTCCGAACGCCAGTAGCATCTTGACCAATTCCGCTCCGCCTTTGCTTGTCTGAATTATAGTTTGAAGATCTTTGTAACCAGGGTCCCCCTTTTTCTTGTCCATAAGTAGGATTTCAGAATATCCAAGAATAATCTGGAGCATGTTATTGAAGTCATGGGCTATCCCACCAACCAGAGTACCGAGAGCTTCCTTTTTTTGTAATTGAAAGAGTTCATTTCTAAGTTTTTCTCTTTCTTCTTCTGCCCGTAATCTATCCGTGATATCAAGAGCGACTCCTCCAAGATACTTCTTACCGGATGCGTCCTGAACAGGGAATTTGAACGTCAGCCAACTACGTTGATCGCCTCTAGGACCGGTGATTAATTGAATAAATTGTGAAGTTTCTCCCCGTTCGACCGCTAACCTGTCCGTCCCAGCAAATGTGTTGGCTATCTGCGGCGGCACGAGTTCATTCGCTGTCTTACCTTTCCAGTCATTGACGGATGGGGCGAATTGCAATCTCCATTCTCTATTGGTATAAATATAACGACCTTGTTCATCTTTTATGAAAGCCACCGTGGGTGAGTTGTCCATAAAGGCTTGAAAGCGAGCTTCACTGTCCCAAAGTTCACGCTCGGCCTTTTTTTTCTCGCTTATGTCCTCAATGGTCGAAACAAAACCTTTGGTCATATCTGACAAATCGAAAGGATTGACGCGAAGATGGGCTTCAAAAGTTTCCCCGTTTTTCCGTAAATAGGTCGTGTCCGTGACAGCAAGCTCACCTTTGGCGCAAAAATATGATATCAGACTTCCAACTCTCTCGAATTCTTCTTCAGAGGCATAAAACAAATCGACCCGTAAGCCTTTAAGCTGTTCAAAGTCGTTATAGCCAAAAAGTTCAAGCCAAGATTTGTTGACGTATGTTAACTTTCTATCAGCACTAATAAACGCTATCCCTACTGGAGAAGCGATCAAGATTCTATTCAGGGTCTGTTCGCTCTCGCACATCGCTTCTTGCGCTTTCTTACGCTCGGCGATCTCGTCAATAAGGTTTTCGTTGGCAGCTCTGAGTTCTTCGGTACGCTGCTGTACCTTTAGTTCAAGCTCCTGAGCAGCATTCTGTAACGATTCTCCCATAATATTAAAAGTTGAGGCCAATGATCCTAGTTCATCTTTGCCAAGCGATGGCAATCTAAACGTCAAGTCTCCCTGCTGGAAAGCGTCGGTCCCTTCACATATAGCTTCTAGTTTGAAAAGCAATGTCTTGCTGATTATCACGCAAAAACAGACCAGTAATATAATCGTGGCCACTCCAGCAATAGCCAATGAGGAAATAATGGCCCCTGTAACCGGTTCATTGATCTTGGCCCTGTCGCTTGCTATGACAAGGTTCGTGGTAGTGTTACCAAACTTTAACGGCTTTTCCCTCCATACAAGATCAGAAGACGGGACCAGTTTTTTTTGTTCATGGCCGGAGCCTAAGATCACATTTCCTTTATCGTCAACAAGCGCCACTTCGATTACTGGATTTTCCTGAGACAATAAATCCTTGCGTATGGATTTTAGGAGCGACAATAGTTCTTCTTGCCAATCGTAGGAGATCACAACATAGCCAATTATTCTTGACCCCTTCAAAACGGGTGTTACATACCATTCACTCAGTTTTGGCTTGATGCCGAACTGGGGCAAAAGAGGGTCTTTGGCAAGTTCCGGAACTAATGTCTCATGCTCGAGTAAATATAGAAAAGCCGGCGTACCAAGAACATTCGATCCCAACAACTCCTCACCAGCCATCTTGTTTCCATCTTTATCATTGGTATTGACTGCGAATACGTCTCCCTGAGGTGTGACCACTAAAATGTAGTTGCAAAAAGGATAAATCTTTACCAGTTCATTGAGTAATCTACTGGTCCCGACGCTCACATCAAGATCAAGCGCTTTCGATATGGCGGGATTATGCGCTATGATTTCAGCGGTTCTTTTAGTGTCCCCAGAGTTCTGACTTATCGTTTTTGCGGCAAATTCCAGGTGGGATGTCAAAAGATCTTCAATTTCTTCCGACATCGTTTCTTTCATTACCCTGATGTTAAACCAGGTCAGCAGCCCTATGATAATGAAAATGGAAATGGCCAGCATGAGCAAAATCTTTGTTGCGATTTTCACGGCGACTCCCACTACCTTCTCATGCCTAATCAATATATTGAACGTTTTGTAGCTTATCTTCGGGTACGGAAATTCCCAACAGTATGGCGCTCTTTCGGTTTATCAAGGTTAGAGGTGGATCTTGGATTCTTGATTCAAGCTGCGCAGGACGGATGTTTTCCTTCAAAATCTTTACAGCCATCTGGCCTGACATCTGGCCAAGGACGTAAAAATCCGCCACTACACCAAAGGTCGAGCCCTGTTCAATACCGATTTTGTTTGAACTCAAGATGGGTATTTTCTTCCCAAGGGAAACCTCAATGAGGGCCTGCTCGCCACCTCCCTGCATCAGAGTGTCAGTGGTCGTCATGAACACATCCACCTGCCCGGCTAGTTTCAGAGCTGCTGCACGGACCTCATCCACTGACTCAAGAGGCGTGTCGATCACATGAATGCCTTGCCTTGTTGCAAGACGAATGATGTTGGCAGTCTGAATTTTTGAATTGGGTTCCTTGTTCCGTCGGAATATAGCCATGGAACGAGCTTCTGGAAGCGCTACCTTGAGCAGGTTGATATAGTTGGTGAGTTCTACATAATTGCTTGTTCCCACCAGGTTGTTCCCTGAATAGTCAAAAGATTCGATGAGACCGGAATCAGCAGGATATGTTACAATTGAAAATACTATAGGCGTAGTTTCGGGCATGAACTGTTTCATCATTAACGTGCCTGGCGTGGTGAGGGAATATACCAGGTCCACGCCGGCTTCCCGGAAGGATTGGGCGATTTCCCGTTGTTTGTCCGGATTCGGACCACTTTTCCCGTCTATGTAAATTGCGTTCTCGTCTTCAATAAACCCGCCTGCTTCCATCGATTTCTTGAACCCCCGGACGCTGTCAGGATAGCCTGTCCACTCGGAAACCCCTATTTTATAAATCTTGCCGGAGCCCCTATCGCCGGCGATGAGGGAGC
>JACWAG010000260.1 GCA_014874425.1 Syntrophaceae bacterium
GCTAAAATTTCTTTGCCGCAAAAATCATTTTCATTAATTTCCAATTCAAGCGTCAAATTTCGTCTAATGGCCCTTTCTTTGATCATGCCCATGCAATTATTCAAAAGTTGACTCAAATCAACGGCGGAAATGGCTAAGTCTGTCTTGCCGGTTTCAATTCTTGAGAGGTCCAATATATCGTTGATCAGTTTAAGCAATTGGTGGCCGGAATCAAAAATCTCTTGAACGTAACTTATTTGTTTTCCGTTGAGTTCTCCAAAGAATCGGCCTGCAAGGAGTTCTGAAAAACCGATGATTGCGGTCAATGGTGTCCGAAGTTCGTGGCTCATGTTAGTCAGAAATTCGTTCTTAGCGGCGTTTGAGACTTCAGCTTCAGCCCGAAGCCTCGCTGTTTCGGCCAATGCCTGATCACGCCACAATATGCCGGCCCTAAGGTCTTTAACGAGGTCGTCCCTTTCGAATCTGAGCGTGAATATTTCCGAGTACAACTTGTGTACGCCGTGTCCGAAAAAAACCATCAGGACGCCGTACATGAACAAAATGACGCCGACCATTATGTGGAACTCGCCCCCTTCGTATAAAAAACGCCCGGCAAGCGGAACTAGCGCCAAAGAAATGTTTGTCAAATATTCACCAGTTGGGGAATAAATCACCGCTGCCCCTGCGACTCGTCCCCCAAAGAACAGAGTCATAAAAATCTGGAGATGTTCCGAGTTTTCAGGGAAAAGAAAAATTGCGGCGATTGCCCACAATAGGCTGATTAAAAATGTCATCGCCCGATGATATCTTGCCCAGGCCGACAATTCATTTCCCGAAGGTTCAGATTTTCGGAACGCTAAGACTAGGAGCAATCTCGCCATAGAAAAGATGAAGTAGGACGCGACCCAAGCGATCAAACGCAAGTGTGGAATAGCGCCCCAAAGGACCCAAGCGAGCATTAATACAGCTGTGAGGGCAGTCCAAGTAGCCAGGATGGTGTGATAATATATTTGGTTTATCTGCGCGAAGCGAATTCGCTCCTGCCTTGAAGTGTGGTTGAAATCCTTCTCCTGAATATCGATTTTTTCCATTCACCCACTTTGTGTCAAACGTCGTTTATACCCAGCTTAACCATGTGACGTGTCAGAGCAAAACGGGAGATACCTAGAAGACGCGCCGCCTCATGTCTTTTTCCGGTGGCGCGGCGAAGCGCATTCTCTATAAGGCGCCGCTCAGTATCCCCAATCGCTTCGTATAAAGAACGCTCTGGCTGCATCTGTGATTCGGGGCCTTGAGACAATTCGGATTTTCCTAGTCCTAGATGGCCGATACTAATAGTCTGGCCTCTGGAAAGGATCAGACCCCGTTCAAGAACATTGCGCAATTCCCTTATATTGCCGGGCCAAGAGTAATTTCTTAATGCCTCAATGGCATTAGAATGTATTCTGGGAAGGGAATTAATATGCAATTTTTCACAAAGACGTATTAGAATCTGATTTGCTATGGTTGTTAAATCTTCAAGTCTTTCTCTTAACGGTGGGACATTTATAGAGAGCACATTTAGCCGATAGAACAGGTCCATTCTAAAGCTGCCCTCGGAAACCTCTTTGTGTAGGTCCCTGTTGGTAGCCGCTATTGGTCTCATGTTGACACTCACGACCTTTTCTCCACCCACCCTAGTGAAAGAGAACGTATCAAAGAAAGTAAGGAGCTTTGCCTGCATCAAAGGCGACAATTCTCCGATTTCATTTAGGAGAAGCGTTCCTCCTTCAGCAAGTTCCAGCATGCCCCGTTTCCTGCGAACCGCTCCAGTGTAAGAACCGGCCTCATGCCCGAACAGTTCGGATTCGGCCAATTCCGGCGGAATAGCCGCGCAATTGATAGAATAGAATGGGCCGTTCGACCGAGATGAGCGATCATGTATATAGCGCGCCAGATGGTCCTTTCCACTGCCGGTTTCGCCGGTCAATAGTATAACGCTGTTTGTTTCAGCGGCGATATTCGCCTTTGCAAGAGTCGAGAGCATAGACTCAGACTTGTATTCGCTAATTGTGGGAGAGTAGCCAAATGAAATGGAAAGAGGGTCCGCAAGTTCCCGAACAATTCCACAAATCCCTATTATTTCTCCGGTTGAATCGCGAAGAGGAAATCTAATAAAATCGAGAGATGTTGGTTGAGAATTCCAAACCAGACTCTGCTGACTCTCAATAGTTTGTCCCTGGAGCACTCTACTTTCGATATCCCTCGCTGCTGCGTCATAATTGGCGCCAAATAACTCGCTGTCCATTCTCCCTATGATATCCTCATGTTTAACTTGAAGGAGATCTAAGGCCGCTGCATTGACGTCCACGTATCTACGGTCCCGATCTTTGATAAAAATACAATCCTGAGCGGATTCGAAAATCTTTCTAAATCGCTTTTCACTTTCTACAAGCTCGGCGGTTCGTTTTTTTACGGTCTCCTCGAGTTCATTCTTATGACGTTTGATGGTGTCTTGGGCCTCTTTCATTTTGAGGGCGGATTTCACTCGGATACTCAGCTCCAGGCGGTCTATTGGCTTGGTAATAAAGTCATTGGCCCCTGCTTCAACCGCCCTCAGACGGCTTTCCCGGTCGTCTAATATGGTTACCATTATTATCGGGATGTCAAAATAATCGGGATGTTCCCTGATCCTGCGAGTGAATTCAAATCCATCCATGCCAGGCATCATAACATCCAACAATATTAGATCGAACCCTGCTCCGAGTTTCTTAAGAGCTTCAAAACCGTCACTTGCGGCCTCGGAAGAGTAACCTAACACCTCTAAAAAATTACCTATGAGGGTCCGATTCCTAGACTCATCATCAACCACGAGGATATGACTAGTTCGACTCATGAATTGCCTCGGAGCGATTCTTTGTCGCGGATTAAGATAACGCTTTAAATTGTATATAGCGTACAAATTTTGACTAAGTTCATCAGGAAAATTCAGTTTTCGCTGAAGTCAAAATTGGCTTCAGGCTTTCCCCCTTGGCTGGCCGTGATTCCACCAAGGCTAACCTTAATCCCTCTATTTTGTATGCAATGTTTGCGCCACCCTGTCGGAATTCATCGGCATCGACTTCACTTTTTTGGCCAAGATTTCCTTGGCCCGGGAAACGCCATATTCAAAAGTGGCCTTACCACAAAGGTGTTAATTTGAATGAGATGATCTGGATTACCAAAGTCTCAGCACTTTCTTGTCACCCCTGATTTCCGCCCTTACTTTCTCAATGTGACGCAGGGCCGCAAACTCACGTTCGATTACCTTGGCTTCTGTGCCAATCTTTTCAATAAGCGCTCGAAATTCAACACCCCCGGTTTCCTCAAGGACTTTAAGAATTTTTGTTTGAATCTCGTTAAGTTGGACTGGCCCACTGTTTTTTTCTGATATAGACTTTGCAGTATAAACTGCCCACGGATCACAAGTTCGAGTAGGGGAAAGAGCGTCCATGTAGCAATCGTCACAAAGCTTTTGATCATGGAATTCGCGTTCTTCGCCATCTTCGATATTCTGACTACACTTGTCGCATTTCATGACGGCCTCCATAGAGAAAATAATAATTTTCGTAATAAATACATACTGAACAAAAATTACAAACGCTCGCTTTTAAAGATATTCGCTGCTTCAGGTCCCCAACTTCCGGCAGGATAAAAAAGGAGACGCTTACCCCTATCAGCGCAGTTTTCACAATCCTCCAGCAGAGGCTCAAGGAAAGACCAGCACAGTTCCACGCCGTCTTGTCGCCAGAAAAGCATATGATCTCCCTGGATACAATCCATGATGGCTTTTTCATATGCGTTTAGCACTGGACCAGCGTAGTCCTGCCTATAATCGAAGTCCATTCTAACCGACCTCAAACAAACCTTGGCGCCGGGATTTTTGGTCTCAAAACTTAGGCTAACTTTTTCATCCGGATAAATCCCAAGCGTTAGCACGTTGGCGCTTGCAACTTCTCCTAAAATCCCTTGGAACATGGAATGAGGCGCCTTTTTGAAATGTATTACTATCTCAGTCATCTTTTTAGCGAGTCTTTTGCCTGAAACAAGATAGAAAGGGATCCCATGCCATCGCCAGTTATCTACAAAAACCTTCATACCGGCAAAAGTTGGGATAACGGATTCCGGGTTGACACCGGGTTCTTCACGATAACCCGCTACCGGCTCTCCATCAATTGTTCCTGAAGCGTATTGCCCCAACACCAGGACCCCCTCGGAATCGTGAGGGGGAAAAGGTCGGAGAGACCGGAAAACCTTACTCTTTTCATCTTGTACGAAATCAGGCTGAAGAAGTGATGGTGGTTCCATTGCGGTTAACGCCAAAAGTTGCATCATATGGTTCTGGAACATGTCACGCAGTACACCTGACTCTTCGTAATATTCCGCACGATTTTCAACTCCAAGTGATTCCGCCGCGATAATCTGAACGTTATCTATAAACATGCGATTCCATAGGGGTTCAAAGATGGCGTTGGCAAAACGGAATATAAGTACATTCTGTACTGTTTCCTTGGCAAGGTAATGGTCAATCCGGAAAATCTGTTCTTCTTTGAAATGCTTGTGGAGGGTCTTGTTAAGGTCGCTAGCAGTCTTAAGGTCCCTTCCAAAAGGCTTTTCCACAACGATGCGAACCCACCCATTGCCGTTTTGATTTTCCAGGGAAAGACCGGCATTTCCAAGCATTTCCGATGTTCTGGCGTAAAACGATGGTGGAATCGCCAGATAAAAGATCTTGTTACCTCTAGGATTTAGGTCCTTCTCCAAAGTTTGTAACGCTTTTGAAAGTTTGTTGAAAGAATCGGCGGAATCAAACTGAACGGCCTGGTAATAGAGAGATTTAGCGAACCCTTCCCACTTAGACATATCCATCCCGTTTACAGCAGACTTTATTCTTTCACGGAACTGTATATCGGTCATCTCGGACCTTGCAGCGCCCACGATGACAAGGGAATCTGGCATCACCCCTGTAAGATAGAGATTGTATAGCGCAGGAGCCAGTTTACGGGTGGTTAGATCTCCTGTAGCGCCGAAGATCACAATTGTGCATGGTTCAACCGGGCCTTCCACAAGGCAAGCCTCTACAGGAACATTTAGATCAGATGTCTGTCCTTTGATCACCGTATCGACATACTTATCGAGATTTTCACGTGAAAAATTCATTCCTTAGCCCTCCATAAGGTCCATGGCGCAATACGCGGCCCCTAACAACGCTGCTTTGTCGTTGAGAACAACCTTGACCGGAATTTCGGAAAGAAGTTCCATAAATCGACCCTTAGCGATAAAAGCCTTCATAAAGACCTCTTCTTTCAACTTGGGTAAGATCTTAGGGCATATCCCACCGGCCAGATACATTCCACCTGTTGTCATGCCGGTCAGGGCAAGATTGCCTGTGGCTGCCCCCAGGATGGAAACGAACATATCAAGGGACTCGACGCAAAGAGGTTCCTTTTCAACGAGAGCGGCGTCGGAGATTACTTTTGAAGCGTCTTCAGCCTGAAATCGCTCCTGTATCCAGGCGGGTTCTCTGTGATTGTGGTACTTTTTAAGCCACGAGTAGATCGTCAACAACCCGGGTCCTGACGCTAGGCGCTCCACACTCACATGAGACGTGAGGAGATCCTGTAACATAGCAATCTCAATTGAATTTCTGGGAGCAAAGTCAACATGTCCTCCCTCAGACTGCAGCGGATAGCCTTTTCCGTTAATGGACACGAGCAGGGCCATTCCCAGACCGGTCCCCGCTGCTACCACTCCAACTGGGCCTGTGGGATCATGTCTCCCGTGATTCAGCTCGACAAGTTCCTGATCCTGCAGGAATGGAATCGAAGCGGCCGTAGCTGCAAGATCGTTAATTAGATGGACCTTCTCCCAGTTGAAAAGTTCTTTTAACTTCTTCGATGAAACAATCCAAGGAAGATTCGTGGTTTTTACACACCCGTTCGAAACAGGGCCGGCAATCCCGAAGCAGGCGGCGCCGATCTTCACGTTATGTTTCGATAGAAAAACTTCGATAATTTGTTCCAGGGACGAGGTGTTTCGACTGGGATACGACTCCACGACACTCAGAATCGGCCTTTCTTTATTGGGAATGAAAATCGCAAGATTGGTCTTGGTCCCTCCAATGTCACCGGCAAGAACAAAATGTGTGTCGTGGTCAGTTTTCATTGTTTTTCCAAATCAACTTCCGAGACTAATTTAGATTGTTTCAATTTCATGTCTTGTGCCACTAATAATTAACGTTGTACTTTTTTAATTTCTTATATAGTAGTGTCCGATGAATCCCCAATAAACGCGCCGCCTCCGCCTTGTTATTGCGGGTGTTGGAAAGAGCGGCCAAAATGGCCTCTTTCTCAGCGTTTCCATGAATATCTTTTAGCGGTAGCGAGTTCACAGTTTTTGAATGCGCTTGGCCGGCGTAAAGCTGGAAGGGCAGGTCACCAGGCCGGATTACATTACCCTCCAGGGACGAAACACTCCGTTCCAACACATTGCAAAATTCACGGCAATTTCCCGGCCAATCGTACTTGGTAAGGATCTCCTGAGCCTTCGAATCTATTTCTATTGTTGGAAGTGAATAGTCTACAGCAAGTTGTCGGAGGATGTGGTGGCTGAGGGGAATAATGTCATCCGGGCGTTCCCTGAGTGGTTTTATGTTCAGGGATATAACGTTCAAACGATAGAAAAGGTCTTTGCGAAAACGTCCGTCAGTCATCATGGCTTCAAGGTTTTGATTGCTTGCCGCGATTAGCCGGAAATCGACACGGATCAAAGAAGTGCCTCCGACCCGTTCCACTTCCTTTTCTTCAAGCACACGCAGTAGCTTAGGCTGCATTTCCAAAGGCAAGTCGCCTATCTCATCTAGAAACAGGGTACCTCTATGGGCGAGTTCAAACTTGCCGGGTTTGCCCTTATATGTGGCGCCTGTGAATGCCCCACGATCATAACCGAATAGCTCGGATTCCATTAATTCTCTGGGGATGGCTGCGCAGTTAATACGTACAAATGGGTTGAGTCGTCTCGGACTCGCGTTGTGAATAGCTTGAGCGAACAACTCTTTGCCTGTGCCGGATTCACCGGTTATCAGAACGGGCAAATTTGTGGCCGCCGCTTTGAGGGCTTCCTTTTTGAGTAACTTTATGATTTCGCTAGTTCCAGCTATGCTGTCGAAAGTGTAACGAGTGGCCCGCAGCGAAATCAGTTCTTGCTCATACAATTCAACTTTTGATTCCAACAATGACAGTTTCTTAGCTAGCTTACCGACATCCCTGACATCTTTGAACATCACCTGACCGAAAACAGCGATGACCTTCCCATCCCTTTTGATAGGGATGCGCTGGACAACCATGTTTTGTCCTTTAATGGAATGGCTTTGATTTATTTCCTCTTTACCTGTTTTTGCGACAATATGCATTCTGGTGTTTTCAATCACCTCGGTGCAGTGCTTGCCGATCTGCTTCTTGGGATCAACGCCCAGGAATCTGCCGTATGGGGTGTTGAAATGAGTCACGTACCCATCAGAGTCTGTGACCATGACTCCATTATAGATACTGTCGAAGATAAGCTCCAGCATCTCAATTTTACTGCGGAGATAACACTTTTCTTCAGTTGTGTTTTTATTTTCAGGTTCGAGCGGAGAGCTATCCATGACGATGTCCCCTTGTGTATCATTTCGAGTACATGTAGCGCTTATGATACGTAATTTACAACATCTTTAACGCATTACCGGTAAAAGAGGGACATCCGAAACAGTAAATGAAGGCGCAATAAGGTCATTCTCCTCAAATCCCTCAAAAGAGAGACCATTGTGAAATCGTTGGCCGTAATCCCAATCTTTAGGGTCCGATTATTTTTAGGCCGGAGATTGGGGTTTTTGGAATTTATACTGTTAGTAAGGGGATGAAGGTTGATAAGTGATACCGGTAATCCTTTCTTTTGTAAAATCAAAAAGGGTTTCCTCATCGGGACCCTTAATGATCTTGATTCTGGGTTTGTCCAAAACCTTCCCGATTACAGTAGCTGTTATATTTCTTTCGTGAAACAGGCGAATTACTTGTGTCGATTGATGGGGCGGCACAGAGAGCGCGAAACCGAAGCTTTGAAAAGAAAAAAGCCAGTCCGAAAAGGCAATTTCCGGTGGATTTGGAATGGATTCAAGGTCGATGTCAGCGCCTTTTCCCGAGTTTTCCATCATTATGGATATTGTTCCAATAATGCCAGCGTTGCTAATATCTTTGGCGGCATGAGCCCAATTGTTTTCAGCGATTATCGGGAGCGCCTCCAGCCGGTGGACGAGTTGTTGGGGGGACTTTCCTGAATTAGCGTCCCAACTAGTTACGGAATGACATCCCACCTTGCCATTAAGGTCCACCGCAAGAATGAGATCGTCACCTTCTTGAGCTGTGTAGCCGTGAAGCAGCTTTTGTGCCCAGCCCAGGATCGCTACAGACAGGGCAGGGGCTTGGGGAGAAGCGTCAGGATGTAAATGACCACCGACCATGGGCACCTGCAATTTCTCACAGCCTTTTCGAATACCTTGAACTACCTTACGCCGATGGTCTTCATCTCCACTGGCCAGCACGTTGACCATTGCCAAGGGACGTCCACCCATGGCATAAATATCATTTACCGTAACCATTACAGAAGCTTTCCCTGCCGCATAGGGCTCGTTGATGAGTAACATGGGCATTATTCCATCAGCGGCCAGTAGCATGAAGCCGTCTTTCCATGGAATGGCTGCCGCGTCGTCCCCGAAATTGGGAGGAGCGAGCCCCGGTTGGCCTTGGAGGACAAGTTCATTAAAAACGTCTTCAATTGGTTTTTTACGAAGAAGACCGCTGTAGTTGCGAATTTTATCAGCAATAAAGGATAAGGAATTGTTA
>JACWAG010000261.1 GCA_014874425.1 Syntrophaceae bacterium
CATGGGAACGAACATCCGTAAAAACTGGTAAAATGTATGAAATTTTCCAGACCCCCATAAGAAACCAGGATAATTCCATCTCTTCACTCATGATACTCCACGACATCACACAACACAAACATAGGGAAAATGAACTTCGGGATAGAGAACAAAGATTTCAAGCGATCACGGGTTCTGTTTTTGACGCAATCGTCCTGATCAATCACACCGGGGAAATTGTTTTTTGGAACGCTGCTGGCGAACGGATCTTTGGATGGAGTTGTTCCGAGGCGATTGGGAAAAACGTCCACGAGTTGTTAGCGCCATCCCGGTTTCATGCTGCAGCTTTAACCGGGCTTGAAGAGTTCAATCTTTCTGGACAGGGAAACGCAGTGGGAAAGATCACAGAGTTGACCGCTGTCCGAAAAAATGGTGAAGAATTCCTGATCGAACTCTCGCTTTCCAGTTTCCGCATGCATGATCACTGGTTTGCCTCAGGAGTAGTGCGTGATATTACCGAACGTCAAAAACTGTATGAAGCCATCCGGCAATCTGAGCTGCGATTTAGACAAGTTACCGACAATGCGGAAGAATGGATATGGGAAGTCGATCAGGACGGATTGTACACGTATAGCAGTTCGGCTGTACAAAACATTCTGGGATATTCAATAGATGAGGTAGTAGGGAAAAAATATTTCTACGACTTCTTTTTGCCCGAGGAACGCGAAAAATTCAAAGAGTTAGCATTTTCGGAGTTTGCCGAAAAACGATCTTTCTCCCACTTTATTAACCGTAATATGCGGAAAGATGGCGCAATCGTGACAATCGATTCCAGCGGTGTCGCCGTAATCGATCAGCAGGGAGAAATGATAGGTTACCGGGGAGTGGACAAGGACATCACCGAGCGGCTGCAGGCGGAAGACGAAAGATTACGGCTCTTCACCGCGATTGAACAGGCCGCCGCAAGTGTGCTTATAACCAGCCCTGATGGAACCATAGAATACGTGAATCCAGCCTTTGAAAAGATTACCGGGTACACTATTGACGAGGTCTTTGGGAAGAACCCAAAATTGCTTCAGAGTGGAAAACATGACAAAGCGTTTTATGAAGATTTATGGAAAACGATCTCGGGAGGAAACGTCTGGACCGGGCGCATTATCAACAGGAGAAAAGATGGCTCGTTAGTATATGAAGAAGGCGCCATATCACCGGTCAGGGATGTGAACGGGAACATAGTCAATTATGTACAAGTGACGCAAGATATAACTAAAGAGGTAGAACTTCAAAATCAGCTTGTTCAGGCTCAAAAACTGGAAGCCATTGGGACCCTAGCCGGTGGCATCGCCCATGATTTCAACAATATTATTTTCGCCATTACAGGATTCACGGAACTTGCGATGATGGACCTTCCTGCTGATAGCAGGGCTCGTTCCAACATGGAAAGAGTCATGCAGGCCGCTCAGCGTTCAGGAGATATGGTCAAACAAATCCTGGCGTTCAGCCGCCGCGGGCATGGGGAGGTTTTGTCGCTCGATTTGACCCCACTGGTGAAAGAGGGCTTGAAGTTTCTGCGTGGAGCGATTCCCTCAACAATAGAGCTTAGACAAAGCATTGAGCCGAACCTCGATAAAATCCAGGGAGACGCTATCAAGATCCATCAGGTGTTGATGAATCTCTGTATTAACGCCTCACACGCTATCAAGGACGCCAAGGGGACCATCGCCGTAGAGTTGTCCCAGATGGGACTTGGCCCTGATTTCACTGAAAAGAATCCACCTCTTGTTCCTGGAAAATATGTCAGGCTGAGGGTCAGTGACACTGGTAGCGGCATAGCCCCGGAAATTATGCATAAGATCTTTGACCCATATTTCACAACCAAAGAGGCCGGCAAGGGAACCGGACTAGGACTATCCGTAGTTCAGGACATAGTGCGGAGCCACAATGGAGCCATAACATTGAACAGTGAGGTTGGGAAAGGTTCCACATTCGATGTCTTTTTCCCCGTGATAGAAGAACAAAGGCCTCAAGTCGACGAGAAACCCGTTGCAGATGTTACCCCAACAGGGAAAGAACACATCCTGGTTGTGGATGATGAAAGTCACCTTCTGGAAATGTATGAGAGACAATTGAAGCGACTGGGCTACGAAGTCACATGTTCAACCAATCCAGAGGAGGTCCTGGAACTATTTCTAACAGACCCACTAAAATTCGATCTGGTTATCACGGATTTCACGATGCCCAATATGACAGGAATAGACCTAGCCACGGAACTTGGTTCAATACGTCCAGGACTTCCCATTATACTTTGCTCAGGCGTGAGCCAGGTTGTTTCCGATTCAGCGACAAAACAGGCCGGCATCCAAACAGTTATCTACAAGCCCCTCAGGCGGCCGGAAATAGCGCAAGCTATCCGGAAGGCGCTGGATCAAAAACCTTAAGGCGATCAAATCCTTATCGTAGGTAGGGTGTTGGGCACAGAAGGTAGTCAAATGAACCAAGTGGATCTCAAATCAGGCAATGGCGTCACGTTTAGGAAAATCCTGCCATATTTAGTTTTTGTTGCTATCTTTTCGCTATCTTTATACGGTTGGAACGTCTCAAGGGAATTTCTCCAAGCTCAGGCCCACCAAAGATTTGACTTCCGTGTTGCTGAAATCACTCGGCTAGTGACTGAACGATTGGATGACCTTGGAGTGTTGCTCAGAGGAGCGGCTGGCCTCTTTATAGTATCTGATACCGTCTCCAGGCAGGAATGGCGAGATTACGTCAAAAACTTGGAAATCGAGAGACGTTTTCCGGGAATCCAGGGAATCAGCTTTGTAAAGTATATCTATCCTCATGATCTTTGGGACCACATTAGGCAGGTCAGGGCAGAGGGATTGCCTGACTATTCGCTTCGTCCGGAAGGGAGTCGAGCAGAATATAGTTCAATTGTCTACTTCGAACCAACTAATAGCAGAAACCAGAGAGCTTTAGGATACGATATGCTCACTGAACCGATTCGTCGCGTGGCTATGGAAAGGGCTCGAGACACGGGGACAGTTCGAGCCTCCGGCAAGGTTAGACTCGTTCAGGAGGTTGATACAGACGTTCAGTATGGTTTCGTAATATACCTCCCTGTTTATAAAAGGGGGTTGCCTGTTGAAACAGTAGATGAACGCAAAGCGTCGTTAATCGGGTACGTCAGCACGCCCTGTAGAATTCGGGACCTTATAAATGGCATTTTCGCCGACCGCATGCAAGACATTCGGCTAAAGATTTATGATGGAGATGGCACGGCCGAAAATGACCTCATGTATGATAGCGTTTCCGAACAGACAGTGCCTGGCCGCAAAGAAGGGGCCCTGGCGAAAACATCATTAATCAGTTTATTCGGTCATCAATGGACACTGGACATGTCCAGTCTAACACCTCTTCATCGTCCCTACCAAACCCACCAGCCTCTATCGTTTCTAGTTCTAGGATGCACAATAGCCTGTTTGGCCTTTCTCCTTGTCAGATCGTTGGAGCGCACAAAAACTAAAGCCCTTACAATGGCGAACGATATGACTGTGGCTTTGAGAGAAAATGAAATCACACTGAGGAGAACGAATCGCGCCCTGAGGATGATTAGCCTATGCAATGAGAATCTTTTAAGAGCGACTGACGAATTGGAATTTATGAAAGACCTCTGTCGCATTGCCGTGACTGAAGGCGGATACGTCTTTGCTTGGGTGGGAATGGCTGAGAAAAATGAGGAGAAGATCGTCCGGGTTTTAGCTCAACATGGATTCACCGAAGGGTATTTGGATCGAATACGCATCACTTACGGTGAGGACATAACAGCCAAAGGTCCGACTGGTACGGCTATCCGCAGTGGTACCCCGAGCATTTTTAGGGATTTTAATGACCCAGAGTACCTCCCATGGAGGGCGGAAGCTGAAAAACGGGGTTACAAGTCTAGTCTAGCTCTTCCTTTGTTCGTGGATGGGGAGATCTTTGGTGCCCTGACCCTTTATTCCGATATACCGAATGACTTTGATGAAGATGATGTGAAACTCCTGACCGAGTTGGCTTCCGATCTAGGGTTCGGAATCACAACTCTACGAACTCGACTATTGGCTGAACGTTCCAGAGAGGCCCTTCAGAGAAGTGAGGTTTTTCTTGAGCAGGTCGTGGAAAACATACCTGACATGATTTTTGTCAAGGAAGCCTGTAAACTGAGATTTGCAAGATTCAACAGGGCCGGGGAAGAATTGTTAGGCTTTTCGCGTGATGATCTGCTCGGCAAGAATGACCATGCCTTCTTCCCCCCGGAACAGGCGGATTTCTTCATTTCAAAAGACCGGGAAGTTTTGAGTAAAGGGAATTTCGTTGATATTCCAGAAGAAGAAATTCAAACCAGGCTGCGGGGCAAACGCATATTGCACACCAGAAAGATCCCGATTTTAGACGCTAGTGGCGAACCGCTGTTTTTGCTTGGGATTTCTGAGGACGTCACAGAAAGAAAAGAAACTGAGACTGAACTCAGGAAATTCAAAACAATTTCTGACAAGTCTAATTACGGCAACGCCATATCAGATCTTCAGGGGAACATACTTTATTTAAACGAAGCCTGGGCAAGGATGCACGGCTTTACGATTTCAGACTGTTTAGGCAGAAATTTGTCGATGTTTCATACAGAAGAGCAGATGTCTGAAATAAAACATTCGATAGAAACACTCATGGCAGAGGGAGAATTTGAACTCTGGGAACTGTGGCACAAACGCAAAGATGGGACTGTGTTCCCAACATTGATGAACGGAACTTTAATATCGGACGACAGCTGGAAGCCTCTATTTCTGTCAACCACGGCAATAGACATTTCTGATCGGAAAAGGATGGAAGACGAACTGCGTGAAAGTGAGGAAAGATTTCGAACAGCCTTCCGGACAAGTCCGGACGCAATAAGTATCAACAGGATGGCGGACGGAACCTATATAG
>JACWAG010000006.1 GCA_014874425.1 Syntrophaceae bacterium
AGTGATCATGTCCTAAATCTTCTTGAGGAAGTAGAAGGAAAGTTGCCGGAAGACAAGGACAAAATTCTTGCTGTAATAGACCGGTATCTCAATCTTCCGTACGATGATCGGTTAATGTATCAATTGGGGCGAAGGGGGAGCGCATTCAGGAGTGTAAATGATCTATACGAGCCTGGTGTCCGTTCTCGTCTTGAAGCCGCCAAACTCCAGATTGAAAAGGACCTCCCTGGTGGTGTCCCTGAATACATCCAGGCGATCAAGAAACGCTTCGTGTAATTTTCCGCCGGCGCATGCCCAAGATGTGTCCGCTGGGGACGTGGCCTCTCAAAACAAAGGCCACGTCCAATAAAGATCAGCAGCATTTGTTACAAGTTAAATGTCACTGAAACTTACTTGCGGTCGAGGATTTGGTTCCAGTTGTCGATATGTTTTTTTGTTTTTGTGAACAGGTCTGTGGTGTCCCCTTCAATCGATATGGCTTCTATCACGTCGCCAGTAGCGATGCTATTCACGACATCCTGGTCTTGAGGCCCCACAACTTTTCCGAACACAGAATGTTTTCCGTCGAGCCAGGGCGTTGGAACATGGGTAATGAAAAATTGGCTGCCATTAGTGTTTGGCCCGGAATTCGCCATAGAGAGAATTCCAGGTTTGTCGTGTTTCAACGCGGCCACAAACTCATCCTGAAACTTGTAACCCGGACCACCAGTACCCGTTCCTAAGGGGCAACCTCCCTGGATCATGAAGTCCTCGATTACCCTATGGAATTTAAGACCATTATAAAAACCCCTCTTGGCCAGATTTACAAAATTAGCCACCGTTATAGGAGTTAAATTGTCATAGAGGTTTAAATTTATTTCACCCTTATTGGTTTTGATAGTAACTTTCACTAGATGTCCTCCTGGGTTCAGTCAGTTAGGAAACTGATGTGCATAATCACTTGTCGAAATGATTACGATTTATGTTAACAAAAATCGCACAAACCTGCCACACAAAGGAGCGCTGTTATGCAATCAGGCGCCACGAAAGCAAATGCTGCATTAATCCCTGTAGTGTTTCTTGATGTTGACACACAAAGGGACTTCATAATACCGAATGGATGTCTGTCAATAAAAGGAGCGGATAGTATTACGCCCAACCTCGCCAAACTTTCAAGATACTCATCGGAAAAACAGGTGGTCTGGTTGTCAACCATGGACTCACACATATTAGATGACACAGAGATCTCTTCAGAACCTGATTTCAGGACTACGTTTCCACCTCACTGCATGAACAATACCGCAGGGGAGCAGCGTATTGCGGCGACTTCACACCCCAATCCTCTGGTTCTTGACATGCAAACCGGGGCTTTGGACAAACCATGGTTGTACATAAAAGCCCATTACGACTCAATCGTTTTTAAGAAAAATAACATCGATGTATTTTCCAATGAAAATCTTGACCGCCTATTGTCATGTGTCAAACCGCTGGTTTTTGTAGTGTTCGGCGTTGCGACGGATTTCTGTGTGAAAAGCGCCGTTGAAGGACTCCTACTTCGCAATCTTAAAGTTGTGCTGGTACAAGATGCTGTACATGCGATTGACCAGGATGTTGAAAAGCTCCTTTTCGATGATTGGGAGCGTCAAGGGGTTAAGCTCATGACTACTGACCAGGTCATAAATCTTAACCCGCATGAATTTGAAAAACTGTTTCAATGAAATATCCCTGGATTTAATCCTGAAAACCCTTGAAATTTCTGGCGCCCAATCCAGTCTACACCTGTAAAAACAATCCCTTACTGCTGTCCCTGCGATCTCTTTATTATAGCAAGTGGGATAAGTGTTTTGCCGCGAGCCGAAGCTAACTGCATAATGTAATCTCTACCGCTGACCGGGGGATCTTTTCGTTCCGACTCAGGTTTGGTTTTCAAGGAGATAGCCTCGCTGGGGCATGTCGTGACACAAAGGCCACAGCCGATGCATCTGTCACGATCTACCTGAGCTACTTCTTCATCCCCTATCTTGATGGCTTCCATCTGACATCTGTCCATGCATGTTTCGCAGGCCGAACACGATGAAGGGTCGATTTCAGCGTAGTAGTTTGTAAAAACCTTCTCGACAGGCTTTGGATGAAGCTTGATTGACCGCAGGATGCCGCAACAATCACCACAGCAGTTACAAATTCCACCTGTGTCTTGAGAAATGAACGGCTGAGGCACAAGTCCCGCTTCGTCACACCTGTCCAGTATATCCAGCGCTTCTTCCTGGGTGATAAACCGCCCCATGCCCTTATCAACATAGTACTGGGCGTGGCTTCCAAACTGAAGGCAAGCCTCTAGAGGTTTGCCGCAGCCTTTGTCTATAAGACCTTGCTGAACCCTACACACGCAATTTGCGACAGAAATTTGTTCCTTGGTCTTGATGATCTGTTTCAGGTCTTCATAAGGCTGAACCTGCCACAAATGATTAATAGACTTGTTTACCGGGACAGTCCTTAATGGAGCGGACTGGGCCAAGCCATGCCTGCCGAATGCCTCCACAAAATACCGCTCGAACATCTCAGCAAATTCTTTGTCCATGTCCTTGACCTGATGTTCATATGAGCCGACAACGAATGGCGCTGCGCCATACTTGGATACTCCTCCCTTTTTAACACGGAAAATCTGACCTTTTTCGAACATTCGCTCAAGCAAGGAGCCTACCTGATTTGAATCCGTTCCCATTCTCTTAGCCACGTCTTGCGCTGTTTCAAGCATCATACTGAGATTGAGATACATCTCCGCTTCTTGCTCTGTGAAAAGTTTTTTTAAAATCTCAATCTCGATGCCGGACTCAGTTGAAGGGAATCCAACTGAATACTGGTCCATCTGCTCCCTTAAGTCCTCGTAAAGGCTGGCGCTCATTTTAGTCTCCCTTATTTAAAAGATGGGAATTCGACTCCTTGCAATACAAGGAACCTAATATGTGGTTCTAAGGATTAGTTCATGCATGCGTTGAACGCAAAAGGTTTCCGATAGGTACGACTTCTCTTTCAGAGGTTGGAAAGTATAGCTGAATCGTCTACATGCGAGTCTTCGCGAGGGGAATACGGTCTGAATGTAGAAAATTTTGCGTCAAAATACGCAGTTACCATTCCTATTGGTCCGTTGCGCTGCTTGCCGATGATTATTTCGGCCTCACCCTTCTTGGGGTTGTCGTCACTCTTGTTGTAAACCTCGTCACGATAAATAAATATGATGACGTCAGCGTCCTGTTCGATAGCTCCAGACTCTCGCAAATCAGCCAACTGTGGTCTCTTGTTCGGTCGCTCTTCGACTTTTCTATTGAGCTGCGATAAAGCGATTACCGGAACATTAAGCTCTTTGGCTAAGGCCTTCAACGACCTTGATATGTCGGAGATCTCTTTTTCCCTGGAATCAGCTTTCGCTGGTCCTTTCATGAGTTGCAAGTAGTCCACGATTACAAGGCCCAAATTTGTCTCTTTCTTAAGTCTACGAGCTTTGGCTCTGATTTCCAAGGTAGTTATCGCAGGCGTGTCATCGACATAAAGGGGAGAATCGGAGATACTTCCTACAGCGAGCGTAAGTCTGGCCCAATCTTCCGGTGTGAGATATCCGGTTCTCAAGCTTTTCAAATTAACTTTTGCTTTTGAGCAGAGGATCCTAAGCGCTATCTGTTCCTTGCTCATTTCCAGGGAGAAGATGGCTGTTGAGACATTGGATTCTGTCGCAGCGTTCATACCAATGTTCAAAGCCAGGGAAGTCTTGCCCATAGATGGTCTGCCCGCCACGATAATTAGGTCCGAGTTTTGAAAACCTGCAGTCATACTGTCCAGATCATGAAATCCCGAAGAAACGCCGGTAATATTCTCCTTGCGTTCGTAGAGACTTTCAATAGTAGCGAAACTGGTCTTCATCAGTTCTTGAATATGGTGAAAACCGGTTCCTACACGGGATTCGCCGACCCGAAACAGAATTTGTTCAGCTTCATCGAGAAACTCATCTACATCCGACTGATCTTCATAGCATCGTGTAGAAATTTCAGTGGCGGCGGATATCAACTGCCGCAAAATTGCCTTCTCCTTGACCACCTTGGCGTAGTGGACAATATTGGCGGCGCTCGGGACGGCGTCAATCAGTTCCGAAACGAATATGGCTCCGCCGACATTTTCGAAGATACCCTTTTCTTTGAGACTGGCTGTAAGTGTTATTAGATCGACTGGCTCATTTTTGTTGAACAGATTAACAATAGCTTTGAAGATGTTACGATGGGCTTCTCGGTAGAAATCCTCCGGTGTTAGGGTTGCCAGGACCTTCGGAAGCGCGTCGTTGTCAATGAGTAATCCCCCCAGTATGGCGCGTTCACCTTCTAAAAACTGGGGGGGAGTTCTGATATGCGCGTTATTGTCTTGCGCCATCCTTTGAAGAAACCTCAGGGTCAACGACAATTTTGATTGTGGCTGTCACTTCCGGATGCAATCTTACAGAAGCGGAATATTCACCCAAACGCTTAATAGGCTCGCTCAAGGACACCTTTCTTCGGTCGAATTCATATCCCTGCACGGCGAGAGCTTCAGCGACATCAGCGTTGGTCACTGAACCGAACAATCTGGCGTCCTGATCCCTGGATTTTTTGTTGAAAGTCAGTATCACGGACGAAAGCTGCTGGGCCTGGATTTCCGCCGCGCCCTTTGCCTTGGCCAGTTTCTTCTGTTTTGCTTCGATTAAGCCCTTATAGAAGTTAAGATTTTTCTCTGTAGCCAAGCACGCCAACTTGCGAGGCAAAAGGTAATTCCTGGCGTAACCGTCCTTAACTTTCACGGTCTGACCTACAGAGCCCAATTCTTCAATATGATCAAGCAATATAATGTTCATGGCTCACTCCACCTAACTGATACTAGCGTCTTGGCACCGTGAATGGCAAAAGAGCGATATTCCGGGCCCTTTTGATTGCGGTTGTTAATTGTCTTTGATGCTTGGCGCAATTCCCTGAAATTCGCCTTGGGACAATCTTGCCACGCTCAGTAATAAAAATTCTTAGCAGGCCGGGGTCCTTATAATCCATCCGCAGACCTGAATCAGCGCAAAACCTGCATACCTTACTCCTAGGGAAGGGGCGACGCTTCTGTGGTCTGTTATTGCTCATTCTCCCTCCTCCTCTGTGGAGCTAACAGCGGCAGGTGTCTCAGGAACGTCTTCGGCGCCGGCGCCATTTTGCTCTTCCGCTGTGATTTCATCTTTAGGCGTTTCAATTTCTTCAGTTGTGGTGGACTCTACAGCCACAACCATCTTAGCTTCAGCTTCCACTGCTTCTTTTTGTGCCTTGGCTTTGAAAGCGTCGAGGTCGACTTCGTCGTCCAGCTTTACGCTGAGATATTTCATTACATCTTCAGTGATTTTGAACTGTCTTTCCAATTCATTGATGAGTTCGGGGCCGCTAACAAAATCAAACAGAATGTAACGGCCTTTGTCTTTTTTCCGAACCAGATAGGCAAGCTTTTTGGTACCCCAGTCCTCAATCTTGATGATTTCCCCGGAATGGTCCTTTATTGTGCCACTAAAGCGTTCCGTTAACGCCTTGACCTCGTCATCGGCCATGTCGGGATCGAGGACAATCAATGCCTCATACCGTCTCATAAATTCTCCTTTCGGCTATCAAGCCCTCCAAAGGGCAAGGAGGTTGATGTGAATTATTTAGTTTACTCAAAATTGCTTTGAAGCGCAACTTTTTATTCCTAAACCTGACCAACAGGCTCTAGCGTCTTATCAATCAACGCTTCGTCATTTCCTTGCAATCGACACATCGCCAGATATTCTCCCACACCAAAAAGGACACAACCCCAAACCCTATTAGTATTGACCCAATATAGTAGAGAGCGGGCAAGGCGAACCTCACCAGCCACGGAGCAGAATAAAAATTCGTGAAAAAACCGTAACCAGCCATCAACAACAAACCGGTCAGGATCAAAACTACTCCGGCAGGCGCCGATAAAACCCGCCTCGAAGACTTTCTCATTACACCGCCGCAAACTCCACATAATTTAACCTGACTTGTCATTTTTTGATCCTAAACAAATGATGTGACTTTGCCCTAACAGCAGAACCAGTGAGAATAAATACCCTAAACTTTGTTGAATTTAAAGATGTGCGATTTTAAAAAAAGGACGTCTGGTTGATGCCGGTGTTGGGAGGTCAAGCGGGAGTAAGGGGGCCACGAATGGCCCCCATTTAAGTGTCAAAGTTATGCGCCGAGGAATTTGGCGGCGTATGGATTACCGAAAAGAAGAATCAATGCTACGACCAACGCGTAAATCGTAAGAGATTCAATCATGGCCAGACCGATAATCATGGTTGTGAGGATTCGGCCACCAGCTTCGGGATTTCTGGATGTGCCTTCGCATGCTCCACCAATTGCGGTGCCCATCCCAATTCCACTACCAATAGCGCCCAAGCCAATTGCCAAACCGGCGCCAAGAACCGTCCACTGAACTACGCCTGCTGCGGCAGACAAGTCAGCGGCAAAGGCCAGACTAGCGCAAAGGCTCACGGTGATTGTCATTAAACCAGCGATAACTAACTTTCTCATCAAATCAATACCTCCATGTTTTTGGATATCAGTGAGCTTCTTCCAGAGACCCGGTTATGTACATCATGGTCAGCATGATAAACACGAGAGTCTGAATGAAAGAAGTGAACACCATCAAGAAAATCATTGGTAAAGGAACCAAATACGGTAAGAGAATTGTCAATATGACAACGGCAAGATCCTCACCCATTATGTTTCCAAAAAGTCGAAAGCTCAGTGAGAGAATCCGGCTAAGGTGTCCGATAAGTTCGATCGGGAGCATCAGCGGAATCAGCCATGGCACCGGGCCGAGGAAATGTTTAACGTAATGCGTCCCGTGATGCTTGATACCGACGTAATGAGTCGTAAAAAATGAAACTAACGCCAGAGCGAGAGTGGTGTTCAGGTTATTGGTCGATGACTGAAACCAGGGGATTATTCCGATTAGGTTACAAGCGAGAATGAACAGGGCCAGGGACGCGATTAATGGAAAGTATGGTCTCCCGTGTTCACCCATGGTCTGGACGACTATATCTTCAAGTGTTGAGACGACAACTTCCCAAAAATTCTGGCTGCCCTTAGGTATCATCTCCAGTTTATTCTTAACCAGAATAGCGGCGACTACGAGGATGATCATTACGATCCAGGTGTTGAGCACATTGTTGATATCCGCGTGACTGACTCCATATTTCTCGAAGAAATGCCCCATCGAATGCATTAAAGGATTTGAGATTGCGTCAGTAAACACAGGCGGGTGAATGCTAGCTGACATTTATTAGACCTCCTTCGGCCTTCGATTCGATATATAGATTAACATTAACATAACAAAGAGACCCGCAGGAACCACAGAAAGCCCGGTCACAAGCCCTATTGGATCAACCTTTGTAAACCTGATCAAAGCAAAAAGGCACAGTCCTATAAAAATCAGTCTAAAATAGAAGCTACCCAACAACGAAACAAGGGAGCGGCCTCTATTATAGAAATCTGAGTTCTGAAGCTTGCGCGCGCTAAGCCACGCGTTCAGGAGCACTAAAGCGCCGCCAGTTAAATATCCAAGTGTGAAACGGCCCTGAGTGAAAATGAAACACGCTATAAAACCTAACACAAAAATAATCCCAGACAGAAAAAACCAGATCTTAGGGATTTTTTGAAAATTCATTCTTCCGCCCCAAGTCATCTTTTCGCAACTGCTTCCGAATCTCGATCCAAACATTTCGGCCCGCTGCTGCGACTCCAAATCCGAAAAAAACAAATTTTAAATATGAGGTTCCAAACTTACCGTCCAACCACCACCCGAGAGCGGCCCCGATGAAAATCGCAAACGCGACAGACGCGCCCAACTGAAGGCCATCGCCCACGAGCTTCCAGGTTGTGGTCAAGTTCTTCACTAGAGTTACTTTGGTTACCAGAGAAATGCGGCATTTGTCAACAAAGTTATCTGACGCAGCGTTGAAAAATTTCCGGGCGTCAAACCCCCATCTCTATTCTCCAGTCTCTAATCTAATCCAAATCCACTGTTTGGCGCCACAAGTTTTCATTCTAATCCGACGAGAATTAGTCCCATTGACGCTGTGAGTCTGTGATGATAATCTCTTGAACGGTGACTTAAATCTATTGCAAATTATTTTCCTTCACTCATGAAGACCAGCAGGATTCTATTTTGGGGTCAACCGGATCGCAATGAGTCTATCGGAAAAATATAACCTTGGCGCCACCGGCAAAATTGTAGAGGCGTTCCTCACTTCCAAACTGCCTATCATATTCATCATCGGATCACTGCTGGCCGGGGTTGCCGCTCTTATCGTAACGCCCAGGGAGGAAGAACCTCAGATCGTCGTGCCTCTTGTCGACGTGATGATAAGTTTCCCCGGCGCGTCCGCTGCGGAAGTTCAGAACCTTGTCACAATAAACCTCGAACGTAAATTGTGGGAAATCGACGGGGTCGAATACATTTATTCCAGTTCCAGACCAGACGGAGCGGTTGTGACTGCCCGATTCTATGTGGGGGAGGAAAGAGAAAAAAGTATCCTCAAGGTATACAGCAAGATCATGGCGTATACCCCCGATGCGCCTCCAGGAGTCACTGGATGGGTCATCCGTCCCATTGAGATAGACGATGTCCCCATAGTCACGTTTGCCATGTACAGCGCCATGTACTCGGACTACGAACTTAAGAGAGTAGCGGATGAAATTGTTCACCGACTCCAGAGCATCCCGGACACAGGAAAAACATATGTGGTCGGGGGGCGTGAAAGGCAGGTCAGAGTCCTCATACAGCCGGAAAGAATGGCCGCCCGACATGTGGCCCCATTGGACCTTGTCAGAACGCTCAAAGGGGCAAACATAAATTTACGCGCTGGGACCATGGATATTTTGGATCGAGAAATTATTGTAGACGTCGGTCCTTTCTTGAAATCAGCCGCTGAAGTCAAAGACCTGATAATCGGGATTGATCGGGGTAAACCCGTATATTTTAGCGACGTCGCAGAAATCGTCGATGGTCCCGCTGAAGTTACCACCTACACAAGGCTCACTTTTGGCGCAGGCGCTCCGGTTGACCCGGAAACGCACTCCGTTCCAACCGCCATCCCGGGGAAATCGTACAATCAGGTCACAATTGCTGTGGCCAAACGTAAAGGAACGAACGCAGTCCAAGTGGCTGAAGGCGTAATTAAAAAATTCGAAAATTTGCAAAAGACTGTAATCCCTTCCGACATTCATTTTCTTGTCACGAGGAATTACGGCAAAACAGCCAACGACAAGGTAAATGAGTTGGTTAAGCATCTGATGATAGCCATCGTAAGTATCGTTATGTTGCTCACTCTAATGTTGGGATGGCGCGAAGCGATGATAGTGGCCCTGGCGGTCCCGATGACTCTTGCCGTTACGCTTCTGGCGAACTTTCTTTTTGGTTACACGATAAATAGGGTCACTCTTTTCGCCTTGATCCTGTCCCTGGGGTTGCTGGTGGATGACCCGATTGTTGATGTAGAGAATATTCACCGCCATTTCATGATGAGGACTCATCCTCCGCTCGATTCGACGATACTCGCTGTAGATGAAGTGCGTCCACCAACAATTCTTGCGACATTTGCCGTAATTGCGTCATTCCTCCCCATGTTTTTTATTACGGGTATGATGGGCCCGTACATGAGACCCATGGCGATAAATGTTCCAGTGGCCATGCTAATGTCACTGATTATAGCGTTTACTGTGACTCCTTGGGCTACCTATCACGCTCTGCGTAAGGAACACGGAAAAGAAGCCAAAGCTTACGATTTTAAGACAGGGCCAATTTATCGAACTTACCGAAGACTCTTACTGCCATTCCTGGAAAGTCGCAGAAAGACCTATGGCCTTCTGGGGGCAATTGTGTTGGCCCTGTTTGGTTCTATCTCTTTGGTCGCTCTAGGCCTTGTCCCTATGAAGATGTTGCCTTTTGACAATAAAAACGAGTTTCTCATTTTGGTGGACATGCCGGAGGGAACTACCCTGGAAACCACGGACAGCGTCGCCGAAGACATTGGACGTTATCTGTCAACGGTAAATGAAATCAGGGACTTCGAAACTTTTGTGGGCATAGCTTCACCGATAGACTTCAACGGTATGGTAAGGCAATATTATCTACGACAGGGGAGCTATCTCGCCGACATCCGGGTAAACCTTATTGATAAGGAAGACCGTCAATTCCAGAGCCACGCGATCGTTCTGAGAATTCGTCCCGCTATTCATGAAATTGCGCAACGTTGGAAGGCCAATGTCAAACTGGTCGAAGTTCCTCCGGGACCACCCGTATTTTCAACGCTAGTGGCTGAAGTCTATGGTCCACCGGACGCCACCTATGATGACATCATCGCCCAGTCCCAAAAAGTTCGGCGTCTCATGGATGAAACTCGTTACGTTGTAGACGTTGATGACTCCGTTACAGCGCCTCAAACCCAGTACAATTTTGTTGTGGACAAGACAAAAGCCGGGCAGCACCATCTGACGCAAGAAGAAATCTCACAATCCGCCAAAATTCTCTTAGGTGGGGAATCTCCGTCAATAGTTCACTCAAACAAGGAGCGAAAACCACTTGAAATAAATCTACGGCTTCCCCGCGCTCTAAGGTCGAGACTCCAGGATATGGGGTCAATCAAACTGAAAGGCTCTGACGGGTCTATGACGCCGTTCGCCGAACTCGGCGCAATACAAAGAACGACCCTGGATAAGACCATCTTTCGAAAGAATCTTCACCAAGTTGTCTATGTAGTGGGAGACACAGCCGGCTTGAGTCCTGTCAACGCAATTCTGGAACTGACCTCCCGCATGAAACAGCTCAATATCCCTGAAGGTTATGTAGTGAACTGGGCTGGAGAAGGAGAGTGGAAAATAACTCTGGATGTTTTCAGGGACCTTGGTATAGCTTTTTTTGTGGCATTGGTGCTTATCTATGTCCTGCTCGTCCAGCAAACGGAGTCCTTTTCAGTGCCGCTGGTTATCATGATTGCGATTCCGCTTACGCTCATCGGAATTTTGCCGGGATTTGCAATATTGAACGAGTTTTTTGCCTATCGAATAGGACAATATACGAACTCAATTTTCTTCACTGCTACAGCAATGATAGGCATGATAGCCCTGGCAGGGATTGTTGTGCGTAACTCCATAATTTTAATAGATTTCATTCATGTTCGGGTTCGACACGGAGTCGATCTTAAAGAGGCGATCATTGACTCCGGAGCGGTAAGATTCACCCCGATATTGCTGACTGCCGGGGCCGCAATCTTCGGAGCATGGGTCATAACTCTGGATCCGGTATTTTCAGGATTGGCATGGTCATTTATTTTCGGCGCTTTCGCTTCGACGGTTTTTTCTCTTATCGTTGTCCCAGTTGTCTATTTCATGATCTATGGGAAGAAAGATTCGTCCGGAGAAGTTGACGCTTAGCCCCATGATTAAATTCTCTGTGAGATTGATGCCTGTATATTGATATCTTTATAGAACCCCAATCTGGTAATTCGCATCTGGATATTAGAAACCGAGCCGATTCGGTTCCAAACAATAAAGAAAAGAGAGGCGTCAAAAATGATAAATCCTAAGATTCAAGACTCCTTTAACAAACAAATAAACGCCGAGACATATTCCTCATACCTCTATCTTTCCATGGCGGCTTATTTTAGTTCGATAAATTTACCAGGGTTCGCCAATTGGATGAGATGTCAGGCTCAAGAAGAGTTGATTCACGCTGTCAAATTCTTCGATTTCATAAATGAACGCGGAGGCGAGGTTACTCTGACAGCCATCGATGGCCCTCCAACACATTGGGATTCCCCTCTTCACGCTTTCGAAGAAGCTTACAAGCATGAACAAAAAGTTACCGCATTAATAAATGGCCTTGTTGACCTGGCCATAGAGGAAAGAGACCACGCTTCGTCCTCGTTTTTGCAATGGTTCGTTAACGAACAGGTTGAGGAAGAAGCCTCGGCTTATGATGTTGTGCAGAGACTAAAATTGGCCGGCGACCAAGGTGGAGGAATGTTCATGATAGACAGGGAACTGGCTGCAAGAACTTTTGTCTACCCAACAACAACCACCGGCGCCTAACTCATTAGTATTGTCAATCTTAATTTGGTGGCCTAGTCCCAACAAGTTCTCCATATCGGACAAAGCTACCCATCATAGCAGGAGGAAATAATGACTCAACACGAAGACAGGGCTTTGTCCATTCTTGCCGCAGCTCTAGAAAAAGAAGAAAAAGGTCGAGATTTTTACAAGAAAGCTTCTGAAAACTGCGTAAATCCACTGGGTAAAGAGATATTCAAAACACTGATGGTTGATGAAGGCGCGCATGTAAAGAGGGTCAAGGAAATCTTCGACTCTCTTTCTAAGGGCCAAAAATGGGATACCCACTGGAGAAATTATAAAGTTGAAAATGAAGATTTGCAGAAATTGTTCCGAAAAAGAATAGAAACCCTGGGTTCTCGCGTTGAAGGAGACAATTCGGATCTTGAAGCAATTTCAATAGGCTTGGAAATGGAACAGGGCGCCATCAATTTTTATGAAGATCAGCTAAGCAAGGCTTCCGATCCGTTGGAGAAGGAATTTGCCACAGTTATGATCAGCGAGGAGCGTGGTCATTTCGGGGCATTGGAAGACCTAAAAATGTATCTTGAGAACCCGGAGTCATGGTTCGCGGAAAAAGAGCGGGCGTCATTTGATGGCTAATAACTAGATTACTATTTTGCTTAATTGTCGAAATTCAGCAACGCCAAGATTAAAAAGAAACCAAGAACGCCAACTTGGCGTTATCAATCAGGGTTAAGTTTTGAAATCTGATCGGGAAAGGTGGAATTCTCGTTACTCTAAGGAGTCTGGAGATACTCCATATCCCGATCAATTGCTTATTGAATGGAGCGAATTACTGACTTCAGGGCGGGCTTTGGACTTAGCTTGCGGCCGAGGGGCGAATTCCATTTTTATGGCCCGTCGTGGATACTGGGTTGACGCCCTGGATATAAGCTTTGTCGCTTTACAAAGCCTCAGCAAACAGGTCTGTATTGAGGGTCTCCCTATTGGATGCGCAGCAGTTGACCTGGACCAATATCCGCTACCAGTTAATTTTTATAACTTAATTACAGTATTTTACTTCTTTTCCAGAAACCTAATAGGCCCAATCAAGTCAGCCCTCAAACGAGACGGTTTGTTAATTTACGCCACTTTCAACTATAATCACATCAGTCTGCGACCTGACTTTTGTCGTGAATATCTCGTTCCTCCAGGGGGTCTCGGACAGTTCTTCCCGGATCTTAAAAGAATTTTAGATATGGAACATACTGGACCGAGCAATAACATAAGCCAGTTTGTGGGAAAGAATCATGGATGAAAAAGAAGTTGACCGGATAAAAGTTAATGAAGACAGGCGCTGGCGATTGGTTAACCGTACAATGCGGTTACATGGCCACCAACCCGACGCTTTAATAGAAACCCTCCACGCCGTGCAGGAATCTTTTGGCTTTTTAGATCTAGACTCTTTGAAATATGTGGCGGAATCCCTGCGTTTACCATTGAGTCTAGTATACGGGGTCGCTACATTTTACCACTTTTTCACCCTAAAACCCCCGGGAGACCATACCTGTGTAGTATGCTTGGGCACAGCCTGTTACATAGCCGGGTCTTCAAACATCCTTAAAACAGTGGAGGAACAGACAGGAATAAAACCGGGAGAAACCACGCCGGACAGGAAGCTCTCGCTTCTGACCGCTCGTTGCATGGGGTCTTGCGGATTAGCGCCAGTAGTAGTTTTTGATGGAGAAGTTCATGGTAAAATGTCCTCGGCGTCAGTGCTCGAGAATGTCGGGAGGCTCCTGAATCATGACGATTGAAGAGCTACAGGACATTGGGAAAATTGAAAAGGAAAAACAGGAAGGTTTCAAATACCGGATCCATGTTTGTGTGGCTGCAGGTTGTCTTTCTTCGCAAAGCGGACTTGTAAAAGAAGCTTTAGAAAAAGAAGTCGCCAGACGAGGTCTTGAAAGTTGGGCTTTAGTCAAAGGAGTGGGATGCCTTGGTCTATGCACGGCAGGGCCTATGGTCGCTATTGAGCCTGATGGCCTTTTATACCAGGGTGTGTCCGTGTCAGACGCGTCGGATATTCTTGAGGCTCTGGGAGGGCCTCCGGTAAACCGCCTTGACTGCTCAGCGCACCTGCCATTTTTTGCTCGCCAGAAGAAGATTGTGCTCGAGAATTGTGGTCGCATAGATCCCGAGAGCATTGAGGACTACGTTGCGGAGGGGGGATATGGAGGGCTTTACAGTGCTTTAAGGACGATGACCCCTGCTGGTGTCATTGAACAGATCACTAAAAGTGGACTTAGGGGTCGAGGGGGAGCGGGTTTCCCTACAGGACTAAAATGGACAGCGGTTTCAAAGACCAAAAGTAATGTCAAATTTGTTATATGCAACGCGGACGAAGGAGACCCGGGCGCATTTATGGACAGGAGCGTCCTCGAGAGTGATCCTCACCGTGTTCTTGAGGGGATGGCAATCGCGGGGTTAGCCGTTGGCGCCAATTATGGATTTGTTTATGTGCGGGCAGAGTATCCGCTGGCGGTAAAGCGTATACGGACAGCCATTGCCAGGGCCGAGAGACTCGGTGTCCTTGGCCGAAATATATTCAATACGACTTTTAGTTTTGACGTTACCGTCCGTTTGGGAGCGGGAGCCTTTGTTTGTGGTGAGGAAACGGCCCTAATAGCATCCATAGAAGGTCGTAGGGGCAGTCCGAGGCCGAGGCCGCCGTTTCCATCGGAGTTAGGACTATGGGGTTATCCCACCCTGATCAACAACGTTGAAACTTTCGCGAATGTTCCTCCGATCATTCGTAAAGGGGGCGCCTGGTTCGCTTCAATAGGAACAGAAAAGAGCAAAGGGACCAAAGTGTTCGCTCTTGCCGGCAGAGTCAACAACACAGGTTTAATCGAAGCCCCAATGGGAACCACATTGCGGGAAATTGTTTTTGATGTCGGTGGTGGTATCATAGGTGACCGCAAGTTCAAAGCTATTCTCACTGGTGGGCCTTCAGGCGGGTGCATCCCAGATCAGTTCCTCGACATGAGCATGGATTACGAATCTCTCGCTCAAGTCGGCGCGATCATGGGGTCAGGAGGCCTCATCGTAATGGATGACTCTTCCTGTATGGTCGATGTGGCCAAATTCTTCATAGAATTTTGTATGAGCGAATCGTGTGGCAAATGTGTCCCCTGTCGAGTCGGTACTGTTCAAATCTATAACCTGTTGAAAAGAATAACCGAAGGCGGTGGTAAACCTAGCGATATCCAATTGCTTGAAGAACTTTGTGATCTGGTCAAGAACACAAGCCTTTGTGGACTGGGGCAGACCGCGCCGAATCCGGTGTTGAGCACTATGCGTTATTTTATGGACGAATACAAAGCGCACATTGAAGATAAAGTTTGTCCAGCCGGGACATGTCACATGAATCCTACGGAGGAATCACAATGAGATACCCTGCTTTTTTACAGAGAATAGCGGACCGCGCCGATGTTCAGCCAGTTAGAATCCTGACCTTCTCCATAAATGGGCAGGCGGTTAGCGCTCGAGAGGACGAGACAATATTATCTGTGGCGCGGGAAAATGGGATCTCAATTCCTACGTTGTGTCACCTGGACGGGCTGTCTGAACGAGGGGCTTGCAGGCTTTGCATCGTAGAAATCAAAGGGTCCCCCAAACTGAGTCCTTCCTGCGTGACCCTCCCCAGGCAGGACATGGAAGTCATAACAAACTCGGACCGGGTCCTGGACTATCGGAGGAAAATTCTGGAACTCCTCTTTACCGAACGTAATCACATATGTTCCGTTTGCGTCTCGAATGGTCATTGCGATCTCCAAGCGTTAACTACCGAACTTGGCATGACTCATGTACATTATGATTATTTGCACACCCGGCACGCCGTGGACGCTTCACACGAAAGATTCTCGGTAGACCACAATCGGTGCGTGTTATGTCAGAGATGCATACGAGTCTGCGAAGAAATAGAAGGCGCTCATACATGGGATGTTATGGGTCGTGGTTACCTTTCGAAGGTAATAACAGACCTTAATCAGCCTTGGGGAGAATCAACCTCCTGTACAGGTTGTGGAAAATGCGTTCAAGTTTGTCCTACCGGGGCCCTTTCAGAAAAAGGCAAATCTGTGGCGGAAATGACAAAAAGGAGGCAGTTCCTGCCATATTTGAAGTTGATGCGAGGAGATGAAAGCAGATGACTCGCATAAGAGTAGCCACAACGTGGCTGGATGGTTGTTCCGGCTGCCATATGTCTTTTCTCGACATTGACGAAAACATTATACAACTATTTGACAGGATTGAACTTGTCTATAGCCCGTTAGTTGACTTCAAGACAATCCCTGAGAATATAGATTTGGCTCTCGTTGAGGGCGCAGTTAGCTCGGAAGCTGACAAAGAGGAGATCCTGACGTTACGATCAAGAAGCAAGATCCTTATTTCATTCGGAGATTGCGCTGTTACTGCAAATGTTCCTGGTATGCGCAATCAGTTTAGTGTCATGGAAACTCTTTCCCGCGCCTATGTTGAGAATTCAGCTTCCGGACAAATCTTGCCATCTGGTTCTGTTCCAAAACTTTTGGAATATTCCAGACCTGTGCATGAATACGTCGCAGTGGACCTGTTTCTTCCAGGATGCCCTCCACCGGCCGGGGTTATCTTGTCAACCTTAAGCGATTTGATAGATGGACGACCCCCAAGTCTTGGCGGAAAGACGCGTTTTGGAGCCTGATTCTCCTGGAGCGAACAGCATGACCCAAACTATACAAATTAAACCCATCACCCGAATAGAAGGCCACGGGAAAATTACTTTGGTCCTCGACGATTCAGGGGCTGTATCAGACGCTAAATTCCATGTGACCCAGTTTCGGGGATTTGAAAAGTTTTGTGAAGGGCGTCCATTTTATGAAATGCCATCGCTGGTGGAGCGAATTTGCGGAATCTGTCCTGTAAGCCACTCGATTGCTTCCGCAAAAGCATGCGACTCAATCCTTGGTGTGAGTGTCCCGGCGCCAGCCCGAAAGCTCCGTCGTTTGCTGAATTGTGGGACGTTTATTCAATCACACGCTTTGAGTTTTTTTCATTTGTCGGCGCCTGATCTGGCCCTTGGTTTTGACGCCGACCCTTCGGAACGCAATATTTTTGGTCTATTTAAGACCTATCCTTCATTAGCGATGGACGGGATTAATTTACGTAAGATTGGGCAGCAAATTGTCGAATCCTGCGCCGGTAAACGAATTCATCCGGCATGGGTTGTGCCTGGTGGAGTCAACAAATCGCTATTGGAAGAGAATCGGGATTTCCTGCTTTCCCTCCTCCCGGAAGGTCATGCGATCATCCACAGAACATTGGACTGGTTCAAGGGTTCACTAGAGAATTATCGAGAAGAAATTCGGACATTCGCTAATTTTCCGACATTGTTCACAGGTCTAGTTAATTCAGAAGGCAACCTTGAGCACGTTGAAGGAAAATTACGATTTATAGATTCTAAAGGAGCTACGATTCATGATGGGCTCGATCCACACAGATATGATGAATATCTTGCTGAAAACACCGAGGAGTGGTCGTATCTGAAATCCCCCTACTTTAAAGCCCTTGGTTACCCTGAGGGTATTTACAAATCAGGTCCAGCCGCAAGATTGAATGTTTGTGACGGCTGCGGAACACCCCAGGCGGACCAGGAATGGGCCGAGTTCAAGGGCCTTGAAAGAGGACCAGTCCTTAGCTCATTCTACAATCATTATGCTAGACTAATCGAGGTCCTTTATAGCCTCGAATTGATGGAACATCTACTGAAAGACCCTGAAATCCTGAGTCCTCACGTGCGATCAATCGCGCGGAACAACGAATTTGAAGGAGTAGGTGTTGTTGAAGCCCCGAGGGGTTTGCTGATACATCACTACAAAGTTGATGAAGAGGGCTTGATTACTTGGGCCAACATGATCGTGGCTACTGGGAACAACAATTTGGCAATGAACAGGGGTATCCTGCAAGTCGCAAGGCGTTTCATCAAGAACGATAAAGTCACGGAAGACGCCATGAATAGGATCGAAGCCTTGATTCGAGCGTTCGACCCGTGCCTGAGTTGTTCTACTCATGCAATAGGGGGCCCGAACCTGCGCGTGGACCTTGTAAGTCCGGACGGAACACTTCTTGACAGTGTGCTATCATAAAAGACAGAGAGGCAGCGAAACCAGTCAATAAATGAAAATCTACGTAGCCATAGTTTCCATAGTTCTTGTGTGCTTTTGCTTACACATCCCTTCTATTGCGGAAGGGCAAAACAATCGTAACAAAACCGTGGCGAATCAACAGGATTTCTACGGTTCAAATTCTCTCCTGATTGCTCCGAAATACCAGGCCGATGAATCTTCGTGCCCATTACTCCCGGGTTGTCCATACGGGCCGGCCATTCCACTACCGCCTCTTCCCATCACAAAAGATGAACAAAAACAACTTCATTTGTCTCATGATGTTAGCAATCTTGCAGAAGGCTCCGGCAAATATGTGGGTATGCTACTTATCCCAGCCGGTCCTTTCGAAATGGGGAGTCCGGACGGTTCCGGCCGACCGGACGAAAGGCCATTACACACGGTCTATCTTGGAGATTTCTATATATCTAAGTATGAAATTACAAACGCGGAGTTCTGCAAATTCCTTAACAAACAAGGTGAGATTTCGAGCGATGGGTTGCCTAGCGTGAGGACGGACGATCCATCTTCGCCTATTGTAAGAGTAAGTGGAGCTTTTGAACCCAAGCCTGGATACGCTGATAGACCGGTAACTCATGTTTCCTGGCACGGCGCAACAGATTATGCGCAGTGGGCGGGTGGACGACTACCAACGTCGGCGGAATGGGAGAAGGCGGCCCTGTACACGACCATAAAGCCCCCACTCGACAACATCAGTCTACCGACGGAGGAACAATCATCTCCGGTTTATACGGCCGAAGCAGGCGCCTTTGGGATAACTGGAATGTCGGGCAATGTTTGGGAATGGTGTTCGGATTGGTACAGTAGAGATTATTACGCGTTGAGCTCTTCTCAGAATCCTCTTGGACCATCATTGGGGCAGGAGAAAGTAATAAGGGGAGGTTCGTGGGCCTCGCCCGTCTCATCGAGAAGAATTCAGAATATACATAAGGCTGTTCCTCGAGGATATTATCAAACAGTGGGATTTAGAATCGTTAAGGATTAAAATTTTTCCAATCCGATTTGCGGGCTATGCCAAAAATTAACAGGGTAAAAACCGTCCCCGATTTGGTCACAAAGGAATTGATAGCCCTGTTATCGGCCTGCTCGATCCTGATTCTTGTTTCCACTCTTTTTGACGCGCCATTAGGGGGGCCAGCGGACCCCAACGGTGTGCCGATGGAAAATGTCAAGGCGCCGTGGATCTTCGTTGGGATTCAACAAACGCTGCGATTTCTCCCTCCGTGGCTGGCAGGGTTATTTATGCCCTTTATGGCCATGTTGCTGTTAGGGGCGCTCCCAATGCTCGTCAGGCAAAGAAGACTTGGTTTGATCATTTTCTTCGGAATTCTTGTCGTAGGCGCAAGCCTGACTCTATGGGGATACCTGAATTGAAGGCCCAATCAAGAATTTTCTTTAGCGTCTTATTGGCATGCTTTCTAATTTTTGTTTCGGCTTTGATCATAATCTCGTACCGTAAACGTAATCCCGAGTGGAAGGAATACCAGCTTAAGGGGATTTCTCTGGCTATATCGCTTCTGGATGATGAACTTGCCCGTGAGCCAACCGTTGAAAAGCAAAGAACTTTTAAAACCAGGATCATGGAGCTTAAAAATCTTAAGCCTCGGATAATTGAAACGAGCCCATTTAGCGGTAAAGCTCCATCCGAATTCTGCCTGACATGCCATTTTGGGATTGAAGACACGTCTGAGTCTCATCCAAACTCAGTTTTCGGGTGCGTAATCTGCCATGGAGGGGTCGGGACGGACCTCACCGTTAAGGGCGCTCATCGTGGCCTCATCGGTGGAGCTAACCCGGCACGTCTCGATCTGGCGTCCCAAAGCTGCGGCTCTGGGGCATTAGGTCCCGGGATGTGCCATGCGGACAAGCTGTCTCCAATATTGGACCGGGTTCGAAATACACCTCGTTCCCTCATGGCCACCAATGCTGGCATCATTGGAATATTGAGGTTTCAATGGGGCGTAACTAACATTGGTGAGGAACGTTACGCTATCAAAGCCATCTCTGACGGCAAACATGAACTTCAGGAAATCGGACCGGATGTCACGAAGGACGGAGATATTCACCTCGCTGAGAGTCATTTCCGGAAGTTTTGTTCGACATGCCACCTTTGGGGGAAACAACCTGAAGAAAAAATGGGAAGGCTGGGTGGTTGTGCGGCATGTCACGCTATTTACGACTGGACAGGGCGTTATCATGGCGGCGATCCTACGGTGAACAGGTATAAAACAGGGCACGCCTCATACCACTCGATAAACACGAAAATCTCTGATGAGAGATGTCGCGCCTGTCACAATCGCAGCGCACGCACAGGTCTTAATTATCATGGAGAAATGGAAAGCGAGCAATATGGCACACCATTCATGAACGGTTTTTATAATAACAGGACACTGAGTGACGATCGATTCGTACTGAACCTGGTTCCAGATATTCACTGCGAAAAAAAAATGGGTTGTGTGGATTGCCATACAGCCCAGGAAACCATGGGAGATGGAAAAATTTATGGTCGCATGAAGGACCAGGTTGAGATCAGGTGTGAAGACTGCCACGGAGGATATGATAAACCGCCGGTTTCCACTACTGTTGATATGAATGACCCACTTACCGTAGCGCTGATTCACAGTTCCAAATTTATCAAGATTTCCGAAGACGACCAAATTCTAAGGACATCCAAGGGTCGGCCATTGCCTCATATCAGGAAAACCAAGAAAGGGTTTGTTCTAACAAGCAAACTTACCGGGAAAGAAAGCCCTGTCAAAATCATTACCGGCGACAAATACGGCCACAATATCAAGGGTCATGAACGCCTTGAATGTGACGCTTGCCATAGCGCGTGGAGTCCTCAGTGCTACGGATGCCATCAGATTCTGAACCTTGGTCTTGAAGGCAAAGATCATCTTGTTGAAAAAACGAGTAAAGGGGCGTGGGCGGAAGGCCGATCATTTTTTAGGTCCGAGAAAAATATCCTGGGAATAAATTCAAGGGGCCGTGTAGGCGTTCTGGTGCCGGGCTGTCAGGTTTGGAATACGGTAGTAGACCACAGTGGTAACGTCATCAAACCCTATGATTCCAAGATAATGCCATTGAGAAACGGCATGAACTCAGTGGCCATAGGCCCAACTCATCCTCACACCACACGGAAAGAAGTCCCTCGTTGCGTCAACTGTCACCTCGATTCAAAGTCTATAGGCCTTGGCGAAGGAAACATCTCTTGGGACCCTCAAAAAAAGGTTGTCTCTGTTTCGAGTATTTATGATTCTTTAGATAGCGGTTTACAAATAAAATTTCCTGTGGACGCAATAGTTGATGAGAACGGAAGAGAGATGCAAGGTTCGTCTCATAAGCTCAGTCGAGGGTTCAACAAAGAAGAAATTCTGCGGATACTTGAGATTTCTCCATGTCTGCCCTGTCATGACCGGTATGATGATCCGGTCTGGAGTAAATCCGGCCCTTACAAAAAGACACCGTTGTGCGTAAAGCCGCCCTTGAGTTCAGATGGTCAAGAGCGGCCTCATGATTTACCGGTCAAGGACTAGCATACTAGCAGGGTCCCCACCGAAATGTGCTCGAACCATAAAGGGCGCTATTGCCAAGGTCTTCTTCTATTCGGAGTAACTGATTGTACTTTGCAATTCTATCGGTTCGTGAGGCGGACCCGGTCTTAATTTGACCAGTACCTAACGCAACCACCAAGTCGGCGATGGTTGTATCTTCCGTTTCTCCGCTTCTGTGTGAAACTATAGATGTGTATCCATTTGCGGAAGCTAGGTTCACAGCGGAGATCGTCTCGGTCAATGTGCCGATTTGATTCAATTTGATCAGGATTGAATTAGCTATACCATTCTCTATCCCCCTTGTTAGCAATTCCACATTGGTAACGAATATGTCATCGCCAACAAGCTGAATCCTGGAAGCCAGTCTTTCCGTCAGGATCGCCCAGCCATCCCAATCGTTTTCGTCCAGGCCGTCTTCTATAGAAATTATTGGATAACGATCCACAAGATCTTCGTAGAAATCAACCATTTGCTCGGAGGATTTCTTCGTGCCTTCACCCTTGAGGTCATATACGCTATTTTTGTAGAAAGAACTGGCGGCCGGGTCCAACGCAATCCAAACGTTTCCTCCTGGCTCGTATCCAGTTTCCTCGATGGCCTGAACAATAACCTTGAGAGCTTCTTCGTTGGAATTGAGGTTAGGGGCGAAACCGCCTTCGTCGCCTACAGAAGTGCTCAATCCCATGCCTTTGAGGACTTTCTTGAGTGTGTGAAATATTTCGGATCCCATACGAAGGGCCTCGCAGAAGCAACATGCTCCAACAGGCATGATCATGAATTCCTGGATGTCCACGTTGTTGTCTGCGTGCGCGCCACCATTGAGGATGTTCATCATAGGCATGGGAAGACGTCTGGCGTCTACTCCACCCAGATAGCGGTATAAGGGAAGGCCCAATTCGACCGCGCAGGCTTTGGCGGCAGCCAGGCTGACGCCGAGAATAGCGTTTGCGCCTAGATTACCTTTGTTTTTTGAACCGTCTAAATCGATCAGCATCTGGTCAAGTCCCGCTTGATCCAGGGCGTTCATTCCCAGAACAGCGGGCCTTATTTCGTTTGTTACGTTTTCAACGGCCTTTAGCACACCTTTCCCCTGGAAGCGCGCAGGATCTCCGTCCCTGAGTTCGACGGCCTCGTTCTCGCCAGTCGAAGCGCCGGACGGTACGGCCGCGCTGCCAAAAGCGCCGTCCTCCAAGATCAAGTCCACTTCAATCGTGGGGTTGCCTCTGGAATCAAGAATCTCGCGTGCCTTAACTTCAGCAATATCAAATCTCATTTAAGCGCCTCCTTGGTTGTAAACTCAAACTTCTCTGGGAATAAATTGCCTGGCAGGGTCACTAGTGCTACTATTGTAGCACAACATCCCTATAAACGTTTCCTACTGCGTAGGATTAATGTTTGTGGATATTGTGCATTTCAAGGGGGACATTATAAGTGACAATTTCTCGAATTCTAGTAATAGGCGGAGCAGGATACGTCGGTTCACATTTTTCATTCTTCGCAATGAATAATGGACTCGATGTGACAGTTCTGGACAATCTGTCCAAAGGCCACAAGTCCGCGTTGAGATGCTCCCAATTTGTACAGGCTGATTTGCTGAACTATGATAACTTACTCAATCACCTGTCCGAGCGCAGATACGACGCCATATTTCATTTTGCCGCCAGTTGCCTCGTCGGAGAATCTGTGCAGGATCCTGCCCAGTATTACAAAAACAACGTAATAGCGGCTTTCAATATGCTTGAAGCTATGAGAGTCACAGGTCACGATAGGTTGGTTTTTTCTTCAACTTGCGCTGTGTACGGCTATCCTAAGAAGTTGCCTCTGTATGAAGATCATCCCAAAGACCCGATTTCTCCTTACGGAAGGACAAAACTCACTATTGAATGGATGCTGGAGGACTATAATATCGCTTACGGGATTAGGTCCGCTCAGTTGCGTTATTTCAACGCGGCGGGTTGTGAACCTGATTCTGGTCTTGGTGAAGACCACAGGCCTGAAACTCATTTGATTCCAAATGTTGTTCGTTTTGCTCTAAATCTCTCAGATAGTTTGACAATTTTCGGGGACGACTATCCTACCCGCGATGGAACCTGTATCCGTGACTACATACATGTAATGGACCTCGCGGACGCGCATCTCAAAGCGTGCGCCAAATTGGATACAATACCCATGATAAGGTTTAATCTGGGGACAGGCGTTGGATTATCAAATCTTGAAGTGGTTGATTCAGTCCGAAGGATTTCCGGGGTCAACATTGCGCCAGGTTTCGGGCCCAGACGACCAGGTGATCCCGCGGAACTCGTGGCTGACGCTTCCGCTGCCCAAAAGAACCTAGGTTGGAAGCCGTCACGATCCAATCTCGACGCAATTGTCACAGAAGTTATTAAATGGTTTTCTTCATGTCCTCAGGGTTATCCAAATTAGTACTAACAAGCCGTAAAAATGCGCAAGAGGCAGAGATGTCAACAATTTTGGTCACAGGCACAGCCGGATTTATCGGCTTTTATGTTGCGAAATCATTACTTGGTCGAGGCTTGACGGTAATAGGCGTAGACAACTTCAATCCCTACTACTCGCCCGAACTAAAAACCGCCAGGGATGAAATCCTGAGAAAGAATAGGAACTTTGTTTCAGCTAACGCTGATATTTCTGATCTCAAGTCCGTAGAAACAATATTCAAGGATTACAGACCCTCCATGGTCTGCCACCTCGCGGCTCAAGCCGGGGTCAGATATTCACTCAAGAATCCTTACACTTACCAGAAATCAAATGTGCAGGGGTTCGTAAATCTGATTGAGCAGGCCCGAATCAATTCAGTCGAAAGATTTGTATATGCTTCCAGCTCCAGTGTATATGGTGGAAACACCAAACTACCTTACAGCGAGGATGATCGAGTCGATACCCCTGTAAGCCTCTATGCTGCGACGAAGAGATCAAACGAGTTGATAGCCTACACCTATACACATCTGTGGAATATGCGGACAATTGGTTTGAGGTTCTTTACCGTATATGGCCCGTGGGGCCGCCCGGACATGGCGTATTGGAGTTTTATGGATGCAATGCATCGCAGATCGCCAATAAAGGTTTTTAACTACGGGAAGAATCAGCGTGATTTTACTTACATAGATGATGTTATAAATGGGGTCTTGTCAGCCCTGTCTGCAAATGACCTTGATCAGTATGAGATAATAAATTTGGGTAACAACAAACCTGTAGGGCTTATGGATTTTATCTCAACCCTTGAAGACCTTAGTGGGCTCAAGGCCATCATGGAAATGGCGCCCGCTCAACCGGGTGACGCTATAGCCACTTACGCCTGTATTGACAAAGCCTCCGCGAAATTGGGCTTTAAGCCCTCAACTCAGCTACATGAAGGGCTTAAATCCTTTGTGAAATGGTATAAGGACAATCCGACGATTGTTGACGCGGTTAGGAATTTCCGGCTGTCTACTGCTGAAGCTTAGGCTTGATTTTGTGGAATCAGGCACAATCAAAACAATCACTTTAGTCGGAAACGCAACATTTTACCGGTCCTTGAGAGGTAATTCCAAGTGAACAAATTATTCAATCCTTCTTCAGTAGTTGTAATAGGAGTTTCAAATGATCCCAGAAACCTGGGCAAGGAAATCGCCCGGAACCTTTTCGAATTCAGATATACTGGCGTGATTCATTTCGTAGGCCTGGACGAGGGCGTACTATTTGGAAGGCGTATTCACAAATCACTCGATGAAATTGATGAGCCAATTGATCTGGCTATAATCCTTACACCCGCGCGGACGGTCCCGGACATATTGGAACATTGCGGCAAGAAGGGGATCACACGAGCTGTCATAGAGAGTGGCGGTTTCGGTGAATATGGCGGAACAGGCGACGAATGGAGCCGAGCACTCCAGGATATCGCCTCCCGATATGGAATCAGGTTCATCGGACCCAATTGTATCGGCATCATGAATGCGTCCAATGGGTTGACGACGCCTTTCGCCATACTCCGCAATATGTTCAGGGCCGGTGACGTCGGAATTATCGCTCAAAGCGGCGGTGTAGCCTTATCTTTCCTTAACATGTTCGACAGTGAACAGCTAGGTTTCAGCAAGTTCGCGTCAATTGGGAACAAACTCAATATAAACGAAAATGACTTGCTTGAGTATTATATCGAAGACCCTGCCACGTCCGTAATTTGTATGTATCTCGAATCAATCCAGGATGGCAAAAGGTTTACCGACTTGGCCAAGAAATCATCCAAGCCCATTGTGGTACACAAAGCCAACATTGGGGGATACAGTCAAGCCATAGCGCAGTCCCATACGAACGCTCTTGCGAATGATGACATGGTTGTTGACGCGGCATTGACACAGTCGGGCATGATACGTTTTCGCGATATGCATAGTTATGTTGATTTTGTAAAGATTCTCAGGATACCCAAAATGAAAGGGCGCAATCTTGCCATAATCTCCAGGTCTGGCGGTCATGCTGTTGTCGCTGCGGACGCGGCTTATACTTACAGGTTTGATCTACCACCGTTTAATGAGGACTTTCTCGACCAGATCAGACAGAAAGTCAGGGCTAATGTAATTAAACTGGCGAATCCTCTTGACCTAGGAGATCTGTTCGACTTTGAGGTTTATGTTCAGATCGTCGAACACACCCTTCAACAGTCTAATGTTGATGGAATTCTCCTATTGCAAACTTATTTCGCAGCAGTTGAGGGAGAAGCCTCACGTAAATTCTTGCGATCAGCGGCTTCTCTATCCAGACAGTATCAAAAACCCGTAGCCCTATGTGTGTCCACGGAGCAAGTTGAAATCTCCCGGCTTTTCAAGGAATTTGAATTTCCAATATTTATTTCTCCGGAACGGGCGGTAAGCGCTCTGGATACTGCAATAAAATTTGATGCACGCCGTGAACTTATAACACAGGAAAGCTCAGAACCGCCAGAGCTGGCAGAAATGGACAAACCGGCCATCTCAAGAATTCTCGATAGATCGATTTCTGAAGGACGTTCGCCTCTACTGCATGAAGCGCTTGACATCATAAGGCTGGCTGGGCTTGATGTTCCGGATTACACGGTAGTCCTGCCATCCCAGGACATTAACAACAGACAACCGGATTTCTCCGGTCCCTTCGCAGTGAAAGTGATTGCACGGGAAATTTCCCACAAGTCGGATATGAACGGAGTAGTCCTTGGCCTAAAAGATCTGGCTCAAGTGAAAGAAGCGCTGGATCACATGTGGGGCCGTTTCATTTCAGACACTTCTGTAGGACTCCATGGATGTCTCGTTCAACAAATGGCGCATCGTAAGGCCGGGACTTATGAACTTATCGTTGGTGGGAAAAGGGACCCTCATTTTGGACCCCTTGTGCTGGTAGGTTATGGTGGTGTCCTGGTAGAAGTATTTGCAAAGGCTTCTCTCAGAATGGCCCCTCCGTCAAACAGGGAAATTGATGAAATGATTGATGAGCTTCCAGGATCGGAAATATTTAAAGGGGTCCGGGGAAGGGTACCCATTGACAGGGATAGTCTTCGCAAAACAATTTCTACCATATCTGCTTTGATGGTAGAGTTCGCTGCGATTGACCAGATAGACATCAATCCTGTATGGGTTTCAAGCTCAGGGTCATTAGCGGTGGACGCAAGGATCTTTTTAAAAACTTGACGAGCGGTCTAACAATACTTCCTGCGCCGTGGGAAAGTGAATAAACCATGCCTGGTTTTGCGATGATTTATGAATTTGATTAGGAATATCATATGCCCCATAGAATAGAAGTATGTTTGAAGCAATCGCTGCCCGATCCCGCAGGCCGGAGGATCGCATCCCGAATTGAGTCCGACCTTGGATTCAAGCTTGATGGCCTTAAGGTCGCCGACAGTTTTATAATTGATATGGACCTTGATGAAGCCGCTCTTGAAACCCTGGCTGAAGAGGTTTTTCGTGATCCCGTGATTCAGGAAGTTACAATTGACCAACCTCTGAATTTGCCTTTTGACTGGCTCGTTGAGGTCGGATACCGGCCCGGCGTGACCGACAATATCGGTCGCACGGCTAGGGAAGCCGTGGAACGCACGCTCAACATGCAAGAGAGGTCAGCGGGCGGAGTTTACAGCAGAAAACTCTATTTCTTCAAAGGGCGGCTAACTCGTGACGAAGTTTCACACATGGCCAAAGATCTACTGGCCAATGATCTCATTCAGACCTCACAAGTCTTCTCCCCGTCAGATGACCGATCGTTGATAAATGTGCCGATTGTCAAGTCCAAGGCCGAAATCTTGGTCAGGGAAATAGACCTGGATATATCGGATGATGAATTGTGTCGCATCAGCCGGGAGGGAGTGTTAGCCCTTAACTTGGAAGAAATGAAGACTATACAGCGTTTTTTCAATGGTCAGAAATTTGTAGATCAGAGGAAAAAACACGGATTATCCTACAGAATTACTGATTGCGAACTCGAGGTTCTTGCCCAAACATGGTCTGAACATTGTAAACATAAAATTTTCAACGCGATCATTGATTACGAAGAAGGTGGAAAAGTCGTCCAGATTGACAGCCTGTTCAAGTCGTACGTGCAACGTGCGACGAAAGACATTCGACAAAAACTAGGGG
>JACWAG010000262.1 GCA_014874425.1 Syntrophaceae bacterium
GACAGTTTCTATTGTGGATAATGAGTATCCATGTTATCTATATATAGTACCATATGAGAAAAGTCAAACTTGGTTTTGGCAAACGCAAGTCATTGTAACCATTCGAAATCGTGGAAGGAGATAAAAGATGCAATTCAGTATTGGGGTAGAGTATGCGTTTCATTCACTTTTTTACATGGTCGATCTACCTGAACATAAAACCATTGGGATTAAGGATATAGCTAAATTGCATGGAATTACAGTAACGTATCTTTCTAAGATTTTTTCAAAACTGAGAAAAGCGGGAATAGTCCGTTCGATTGCTGGTGTTAATGGGGGGTATGAGCTAGCAAAGGGGGCGGAAAATATTTCCTTTTGGGACATTATTGAGGCAATTGAGGGGACTTCCCGTTTGTTTCATTGTATAGAAATTCGTAAGAAAAACATTTTCGTCAACGATCCCAGTATATTCACAGACAAGTGTCCTTGCTTGATAAAGGTGGTTATACAGGAAGCGGAAGATCTCATGCGGAACCAGTTAAAAATGAAGTCGCTCCGTTGGTTGCACGATCAGGTGCATAAAGATTTTTCAGTGGAGAAAAGAAAGGCAATCGCTGACTGGTTAAAAGATGTATAAAGACCTGAATTTGTCCAGCCTAACACAACTTGTAACAGTTGACATTTGAGATATTACTGAAATGACCATCGCTATCATCGAGGATCGAGGCCGCAAGGGCGGATTTGCCAAGATGCGTAAGGTAGAAAAAATGAGTAGTGACAATATACGTCCGATTGCCGCAGAAGAATTTGCAGAAGGAACTGTTGCCAAGACCGATGGCTTCCATGCATACGGGGTTGCTCTTCGGTGTTATTTTTCAGATTCTATGGACAGAAACGGGAAGGGGGAACTCGGATACCCTGGGAGCCGCCGTGGTCCGTGGTGCTTTTCGCTGCTCACGTGTGTCTCCAAAGATTCGGTTGAAGCCTAAAAATTCATTAGATGGATTATGTTTGAGCGAGCGATTCACGGGCAATCGATCAAGATCTCGGGATGGGGTTACCGAAACCTAGTTCCCTTATCTGCTCGCAGACTGACTCAGGCGCATAGACGCAAGCATGCTCCTTATGTACGGCCTGAAGGAAGGTGTAATCGCTGTTTCCTATGTCTCTCAGGGCGAGACGGGGAAGAATTCGGGCGTTGACTCGAAAGTGCTCTTCGAATCTGAATGAAAAGATCGATACGTTAAAGCTGAAAAGGTTCAGGGAGTGGTAATAGGTCAGTATGGCCGAAAGGCCCTCCAGGAAGGAACTGAGAGCTTCTTCACCCACCTCAAGCAAGGATTTCTGTTCGGGCAAGATGCACCAGATGTCCGGTATATGACTCATGGGAGCAAAACCTACGGTCCAGAAGGTAGGGCCTATCTCTCCGATGTAGCGGGACGCCTTTTCTTTCTCTTCGCGGATGAAGTCGTCCCAAAACTCTACGCCATTTTCACGGTAATATCTGTTTGCACACTCGAGTTGGAGCCGCATGTGGTTCGTCGGACGCTCCCCGCAGAGGACCTGAAGGTGGGGGTGAACCAGACTTGAACCTGCCGGCGGCATGTAGTTCCAATTGATGGAGAAGCAGTCTATTCCGGGGTCAACCTCGGCGACCCTTCGGATGAACTCCTGAACGACTCGAAATGCGTCATTCATCATTTCGGGTTTCAGCTCTTCCATCCGAACGAAGTGTTGAGGAGAGAAAACGGCTACGCCCACGTAACGATCCAGAGGCAGAATGTTGGGAACGAGGGTCGCGCTTCCTTTCCGAATCCATCCTCCCGGAAGCAATTCCTCAGGAAATCGAGGGGTGGAGTTTTCGATATTCTCCGGGCAGAAAGGGCAGAATATCCCTTCCGAACGCTTGAAGGTCTCTTCGATATTGGGGCTTTTCGGAGGCTGATAGGGGAAGTTGAAGACGCGTCCCGTCGTACCAGTCAAAGGGTCCGTACGGACCTCAAAGGTAATTTCTTGTCTTTTTCCCTCTCGGATCAGGGTCATTTTATCGTAGAGTGTTTCAAATGCAATGGGCATACAGGAATCTCCTTGAGGCCAAAAAGATACTTGGCAAAACCTAGAGATGTTTGTACCATTGTTTAAAAAAGGATAACACGAACTACACTAATTAGGTAATCATAATCTCGGACCGGCCTATCCACAAAATTAGAAAACGGCACATTTTTTTCGCGTCAAGCTATTGGGGCTGACGTTAAATTTGAACAGGTACTCTTGGCAAGGAAAAGAACCATATGTGGAGCGGATTCTTTTGGGGGTGATCCATGGCCCGTCGCACAGAAATTCTTGCGGGTCGGAGATGCGCAAATTCGGTGAACCATCAGACAGCGATGGTCTTGGACAAAAGACAATAACATAGGCGCAGATAGATGAAGTCTAAAGTTGACATAATCTGTCACAATATGAGATGATCCTTGTGAGCGTTTTGGACCTCGGAGGTTTTCTTCCCCCCCACTTCTGAGTGACCCGAAATGCTTTAATTTTTTGGGACATATATTCCAATTGCTTTCAAGCAAATTTCCTGTCTAGTGTTCTTGTTTTCTGCGGTCAGATTAATTCTGGATTTATTCTTAGATTCTATACGGCATCGGACTTCGATTTGTTGCTCAACATAAACAGGCTTCAAAAACATCATGTATGAAAAGCTTTTCGAGTCTTTTCAAATTTAGGGCTGCAAGTTCAAAAACCGACTCATCATGGCTCCTCTGTATCTTGGGAATGCGGGGGCGGAAGGGCCTGAACAGGGTTCATTAACTTGTCATGGCAATTGTCAACTATAAAGCTCAGTGCCTTCCGTTGAGAAATGATGGAGGTCAAACCCATATGGCTGTGAGGTGAGCGTGTGAAAAAAGAATTGGTTTTTCTACAGGCCCAACCAGCGATTGAGGAGCTACGGACCCTTATCAGAAAGAAGATTCTAGAAAATGAATGAAGGTATACATATCCTGTGCCTTAAAAACCCCCAACCTCATACTGTTGAAGTGACAGCGGACTTGCTGCTGTGCAAAAAAAAGTTTTTGGGCATCAGTAGGATGACCATTCCTTCTCTACAATAAATGTTTTCACTGATCCTGAAATTGCGGGGTACGCTTTTCAAAAAATGCATGAACACCTTCGGAGAAATCTTTGCTCCGATAGGCTTCTCGCCGTAACTGCTGTATCTCCTCGAAGTCGTCGGGGTTGAGGGCTGGTCCGCCCGTCAGCTTTTTCAACTGAACCTTAAGGAGTCGAATGACCTTAGGCGCTCGGGAGGCGATGGTTTCAGCGACCTGAAATGTGGAGTTTTCCAGGTCTTCTGGTTCTACGAGCCGGTTGAGCAACCCAAATCGTAAAGCTTCTTCGGCTGATAGTTGTTCGGCCGTGAAGAGCATGCCCTTGATAACATGGAGAGGCAGTACTCCAATAAAGTGAGTAAGACCCGCAGCATCGTAGGCTAAGCCAATCTTAGCGGGGGTGATTGCAAATGAAGCCGAAGTCGTCCCAACCAACAGGTCGCAAGTCATTGCAAGATCGCATGCTCCACCCCAGACACTGCCCTCGATCATCCCGATTACCGGGACTGGGAATTTCCTGACCCGATGCAGGAGTCGCTCAAACGGGATGTTCCAGGTGAGCGGATCCTGTCCGTCAAGAGGGATTTCCTTCATGTTGTGACCCGCAGACCATACTTTGGCTTTGGGGTAGGCTCTCAGGATCACGACGCGAGCCGCTGTTTTCTCGAACTCATCCAACGCGTTGAGAATACCCGATACCAGCTCGGAACTCAGACAATTCGCCTGATGGGGATTGTTCATGGTAATAATGCCAATGTTGCTTCCCCTGAGTTCAGTTTCCACCATGCACGCAGGGTCCTTTGTAGCTACATCATCCATGTTTCGGTCTCCTTTTCTATTATTGCTTGAAATAATCTCTTATCTTGTCATTGTCAGCGCCCAATGCGGGGGGTGGGGCGCCGGCGCAAGAAGAATCAAAACCCCCGAACTTGATTGGATTACCCGGAACTTGTCGGTTACCGATAGTGGTGATCATGTCGCGCTCTATGATTTGCGGCATTTGTTCCGCTTCCGTGACAGTCTGCACGAGACCCGCCGGAATACCGGCTTCCTGTAATTTGTCAGACCAGACTGTTGCGGGTTGAGTCCTGAGAACAGCTTCCATAGACTCTTTTAGTGATACCTGGTTTTGCATTCGTTTATCGTTAGTAGCATACCTGGGATCATTTTTGGCTTCCGTCAGTCCCAGGGTGTCACAAAGTTTTCCGAACAGGTGGTCATTCCCGCAACAAATAGCGAGCATACGATCTGTGCATTGAAAAGCGTCGAAAGGGCATTAATCCCGCTGGTCCTTTCTCCGCAAGAAAAACGACTGTGAATAATTGCGACTGCAAGATTTCAGGTTCCGATTAGATCTGAGCAAGGGCGTTTCTGGCTTGCCTTTTGAGGCTGACCGTTTTAAGATAACAAATCATGATAACCCCTAGGCCACTCCTTGGGGGTTTTTTGTGTTACAATGACATGAAAAGACTAACGCCTAAACCAAATCTCATTTTCTATAAAGATTTGACCAGGAGAAGAAGGCAGTGAGCGAAGACGAATCAAGGATGTCGTTTCTCGATCATCTGGAAGAACTGAGAAAGAGACTGATCCGAAGTGTTATCGCCATTGTTGTAGGCTTCCTGGTTTGCGTGGCCTTTTCTGAACATTTATTCAGTTTCTGGGCTGCTCCCATTATCAAACTGCTTCCGAAAGATTCGTCTCTGGTTTTTACAGGACTACCGGACCCGTTCTTTGTATACCTCAAGGTAGACTTTGTAACAGCGTTTTTTCTGGCCTTGCCTCTAATAATGTATCAGATTTGGCTATTTATAGCGCCTGGACTGCTGGAAAAAGAGCGTAAACTTGCGGTCCCGTTTGTGTTCGCCGCTACAGTTCTGTTTTTCCTGGGGGCTATATTTGCTTATTTTATTGTTTTTCCAGCGGCGTTCAAATTTTTCCTGGGTTATTCAACACCTGAACTAAAGCCAATGATCGCGATCCGGGAATATGTTTCATTGGTCATGTTGCTTATGCTGTCATTTGGTCTGGTGTTTGAGACCCCTATAATCATCGTATTTTTGGGGTTGCTCGGTATAGTCGATAGCGCATTCCTGAAGAAGGGAAGACGCTATTTTGTTGTGCTCGCGTTTATTATCGGCGCGATCTTGTCACCAACGCCGGACATAATTAATCAATCCCTAATGGCTATCCCCATGTTATTATTCTATGAAACCGGTATTTTTATATTGAGCCTGATAGAAAAGAAACGGGAACGTGACGCGAAACTTCAAGAAACGGAAACCGACAAACCTGATGAATAGCCTAATTGGCATGTGGTACCGTAGACTGACTCAAAATATAGAAGAACTCAATGGAATTCTTGCTTTTCTCTGAGTTTTACCCCATAAGAACGAATTGATGAAAGGGCTCGTTGTAGATTCTTCGAGTCCTGTTTTTTATGCGAAAAGGTTGGAGTAAAAAGTTGTCAGGCACGATGTCCGAAAGCCGTGGCAAATACATAAACGTCTCTTCCACCAGTCGGAGATTCTCTCGATTTTTCAGTCTATTAAGCGCCCTGGTAGTACGAGATGTGACTAGCCGCTACAGGCGTTCGTCACTAGGAATGTGGTGGGCGTTTATTCAGCCCGTGGTGTTGATGCTTCTGTTTAATATGTTACGCGGTTTCGTAAATATTCCCAGCGATGGCGTCCCATACATTCTATTTAGTTATGCCGGTCTGGTACCATGGACATTCTTCACGAATTCAGTTTCAGCTTGCGGGCCAAGTATCATACAGAACGCCGAAATAATAAAAAAGATTTCAATGCCTAGGGAGGTCTTTCCTCTAGCGGCTGTTTTTGCGACCTTGTTTGATTTTGGCATGTCGGCCATCATACTGGCGATTCTTATGTTCTGGTACAAGGTTTCAGTAGGTTTAACGCTACTGTGGGTCCCTCTTCTGGTGATCTTGACGATAGGCGCTTCATTTGCCATCGGTATTCTCCTTGCCGGTCTTGGCACATTCAGGAAGGATTTCATTTTTGCAACCCCGTTCCTGACGCAGGCCTGGCTTTTTATAACCCCGGTGATCTATCCTTTAAGTTCTGTTCCTGAAAAATGGCGCTCTATTTACATGTTGAATCCAATGGTTGGAGTGATTGAAGGTTTCAGGTCCGTATTGATCAAAGGACAGTCTCCTGAAATCAAGCCGCTCCTGTTGGCCATGGTTATGGTGATCGTTATAATGAGTATCTCATGGCCGCTTTTCCGGAAATTGTCGGATTATTTCGCCGACGTGTTGTGACGGTATCATGTCCAGTGATGTAACTATTAGAATTAGTGGTCTTTGGAAAAAATATGGCCTCCCAATGCCCCGGTTTATCCATAGAGGAATTAACCTGATAAAGGGAAGAGCCCCGGATTACGAAGATGGGGAATGGTGGGCGCTCAAGGATGTTAGTCTAGAGGTTCGCCGAGGTGAGACTCTGGGCATAGTTGGACGTAACGGGGCAGGCAAGAGTACTTTGCTCAAGGTTTTAGCAGGCGTGACAACTCCCACCAAAGGCAGGGTTGAAATCTTAGGCCGCATTTTCCCAATGATTGAATTGAATGCTGGTCTTAACACGGAGTTGACGGGGAGGGAGAATGTTCGGCTCCTAGGCGCCATTATGGGACTGTCCCGTTCCGAAACGGAACGAATCTTGCCAGATGTTGAAGACTTTACGGAACTGGGTGAATGGTTCGACAAACCAGTCCGGATGTACTCGAGTGGCATGTTGAGCAGGCTGGGATTCGGAGTCGCTGTGAACATCAAGAGCGACGTCGTGCTGATCGATGAAACCTTTGCCGTTGGGGATCTGAAGTTTCAGAATAAAAGTATGGCTAAGGTTAAAGAACTCCGTGAGAGTGGAGCTACGATTTTACTGGTCAGTCACAGTCTCGAAACCCTGCAATTTGTGGCAAAGCGCGGAATATTGTTGGAGCGAGGCAAACTCCTCGCTGATGGGTCCGCTCTTGAGGCTATCAACGCCTATGAGACTCTCGTGTTCAGGGCTGAACAAAAACGCGTTGAACATCGCGTGAGAAGCCGCATCACCAGTGAGGACGTAAACATTTTCGGGGCCCGTTTGTTTGACCAGGATGGAAATACATTGACCGAAGTTAGAGCCAGGCAGCCCTTTGGCATCGAAGTTGATCTGCATATTCATAGAGATCTCGAACATCCCATGTTTTCTCTGGGGCTTCATAATATGGCAGGCATTCTGTGTAAGTGGAATGTTTCCAAGGAGGATGGACTTGTGGGACCCGGCCCGCGAAACCACTATATACTGCGGGCCTGGTATCCTGAAAACAGGCTATCAACAGGAGCGTATGAGGCTCATTTTGCGGCTCGTGACGCAGCGACTTTCGAAACTCTGGAAAGGATAGCCGGAATAGTAAACTTCGCCGTAATAGGTCCTGAAAGATCTCGAGGGATAGTATGTGGAAAGGTTGAATGGACATTGATCCCATTTGACGAAGTTCAAGATTCGACCTCGGAAGATTCATCAAGGGAACAAAGTTATGACTGAGTCGCTCGCTCATTCCTGGAACCGTCTTATGAAATGGAGAAGTGAATGCTTCAGGCGATTCGGGTCTATCGGGAATTTCCCGATCAAAACACCAGATGACGAAATTTCGTCATTTCTCCAATCCAATACTAAAGTTTTGGACATTGGCGCTGGAGTGAACAAACCTTTTGAGAGAATAATTCGAGTTGTGACACCTCTTTACTACTGTCTCGATACGGACCCTGACGGTGTTTTTGACTTTCGGTCCTTTTCGGAAATTCCAGAAAATCTGAGCTTCGATCTAGTCATCGCGAACCAGATGTTGGAGCACTTGACTGTTCAGGACGCAATGGACGTCGTCATGTCCGCTTTTTCAAAACTCAGCCGGTCAGGGAAGCTTGTAGCCACAGTCCCGAACACTGCGCACCCAGTTCGTCAGAGAGATATCTCCCACATCACACCGTGGGGGGCCAACGACCTGTATAGTCTTCTGAGATTCACCGGTTTTGAAATCGATGGAATTTCACGTTACAACAAGTTTCCTTTGACATCCGATCCTCTCAAACGTTGGGTGGTAGAAACCGTATGTGCGGAATTCAGAATGGACTGGTGTGACAGCCTTATGATCACGGGCACTAAGCAGATTCCTGCGGACCCCGTCGAAAGGATATGACAGTGAGCGAAGCCCCGAGCCATTGTGACTTGATGATTGATGGAAGAAATTACACCGTGGAGGTTTATCGCAGGACCATCCGATCTGTTGACGCTCCAAGGCTTATCATTGTTTCTCACCTAATAAACGAGATCGGAAAAAGCCTTTTGAAAGCGTGTCTTGACGGTGTGAGGCATTTTACCCCGGAGAGTCATGAGGTATGGGTGGTGGATAACAATTCGCCACGGCAAAACCTCGAATGGTTGCTGGATAGAGATGACGTAAATGTCGCTCTCAATCGGGTTGAACCCTTGCCCCCTGAGGCGCAAGAAGCCTCTGGTTCAGACCGGCTGCCTGAGGATCAAAAAAATTGGGGTAGTTATGCGAACGCAATAGGTTTGGAAATCGGGATCAGGATAATCGACCCGGCCTCCACGTTGGTAATGTTTATGCACATGGATACCTGCCCCTGTTTTCGTGGTTGGTTATCATTTCTCCGTTCGAAAATCTCAGGTCCTGTTCGCGCCGCCGGCGTGAGGCTGGATAAGACAAGGACGCCGGAGGGAGTCCTGCATGTTCTTGGATATATGGTAGACTTCGATCTGTTCAAAGAACTCGATCTGAATTTGTTTCCAGATCTCCCTCAACAGGACGTTGGAGACAATGTAACTCTAAAGCTCCGGGAAGCGGGCTATGGTATTTTTTCCTGTCGGAATACCCTGTGGGCCCCTGAACTTGACGATCATATATCCCCTGATTCGCCATTGAAAGGGGTCAGAGTGGATAGAGCGTTCGATGACGATTGGAATATAATATTTTTGCATTTGGGACGGGGTGTCCGGAGGTCCACAGGAGAACACAAGACAGGAACCAGTCTCGACAAATGGCTTGATGTTATTCACAATTCATTGATCAAATCTTCAACGGCTATGACTCATGTA
>JACWAG010000263.1 GCA_014874425.1 Syntrophaceae bacterium
CTTGGGCTGGATGCAGCCATCCTCTGCCGATAGTCTCATTCCAGGATGAGAACCTGAAGGCCATCTTTCCAATGTTTGTGGCTAACTGTAATTCTTTGGTTTTCGATTATGTTTTGCGCTTGAAATTTGCCGGCCATCACCTGGTTTTCTTTATCTTCAGACAGTTACCGATTTTGTCTCCTCAAGAATACTCTACTCAAGATGTGGAATTTATTTCCAAGCGAGTGCTCGAACTCGCATACACATGCTGGAGTCTTCAGCCTTTTGCTAAAGACATGGGATACGAAGGTCCCCCGTTTGAATGGGATGCTGAACGACGATCCATACTACGGGCGGAGCTGGACGCCTATTATGCTTTCCTATACGGGCTCACTCGTAACGAATTATCTTATATTCTTGATCCGCAAGAGGTCTATGGAATAGACTTCCCGGGTGAAACATTCCGAATATTAAGAGATAAAGAAATGCGGTTGCATGGGGAATTCAAGACACGGAGACTCGTAATTGAAGCTTGGGACCGGCTATTTGGTTAATGGAAGCCACCCTTAGCACCGGATTTCTACAGAACAAGTACGTCACTTGAAAATAAGAGCTGCCAATAATAAGTTGCCTTTTTATAATAATGTCCACAGGTTTGATAACTTATTCTGACCGATCTTGGCCAATGGAAACAGGTTAACACATGATCTTTACAACAGTAATTTCAGAGGGCTCTTTAATTTCTGTGGACTTGATATCCGAGATTACGGCGGGGACAGCCCCTGGCCAGAAACCGGAAGAGTTCGGGTTGAGGGACAAGATTGAACTTAACAACGAGATTGCGGCTTGCTGGTCAGCTAGCCGTGATTTTTGGGCAGCTCTTCAGAGCGTTCGCAAAAAAGTCAAACCGACTGAGTCTGGGGCGTCGGAGACTCGTGACTTTTGGGTATTACCCCTACTGAAATGGTTAGGGTTTGAAAATATTTCGTTTTGCCGGTCAGCAACAGTCATAGGGTCCAGAACATACGCCATATCGCATCGTGAAGGGTCGACCGAGGACGGTATACCCATTCACATTGAAGGCGTGAACACCGACCTTGACAAACGCCCGGAATCCGGCAGGCCACGTATTGCTCCACACTCTCTTGTTCAAGAATATCTCAATCGTTCGGAAAATCTCTGGGGCATTGTTTCAAACGGGCGAAGATTAAGAATAATAAGGGACTCAGCGAGGCTTTCCAGGCCATCTTATCTGGAATTTGACCTCGAACAGATGATGATCGGCGAGCGCTTAGTCGAATTTCAGTTATTGTTCAGGATACTTCATAGATCCAGATGGCAAAGAGATGGGCAAACCGAGCATGAATGCCTGCTGGAAAGATATTATCAGGATAGTATCGAATCTGGCGGGCGTGTAAGAGAAAAGTTGCGGGAAGGTGTTGAAACTGCCGTCAGAACCGTGGGCGATGGCTTCTTGAAACACCCACTAAACGAGGCGCTGAGAAATTCGGTTACGAACGGAGAACTTGAAGCCGCGAATTACTATCGTCAGATATTGAGGCTCATATATCGATGGTTGTTTCTAATGGTTTCTGAAGAAAGAAACCTAGTGGGGCCAGATCCTGAAAATGACAGGATGCGCAAGATATATGAGCGTCACTACAGTATTGGCAGGTTGCGCCAAAGGGTTGAACGTCCGCTCAACGCTCAGGGCAGGCATTGGGACCTTTGGGAGGGTATCAAACAGACTTTTCAGCTTTACCAGGATTCAGAATATGCTGAGAACCTGCAAGTAGCCCCTCTCAACGGAGATCTGTTCGGCAAAGAAGCCATGCCGCACCTGATGGAGGCGTATCTATCCAACGCTGATTTACTAAGGGCCTTCCAGAAGCTTTCCCTTTTCCAAGAGAACCACACGATCCGACGAATCAATTATGCACATCTCGACGTTGAGGAGCTTGGCAGCGTTTACGAGAGCCTACTTGATTATCATCCGCTGATTAACAAGAACGGGGATGATGATCTATCTTTTGAACTGGCCGCAGGCTCTGACCGTAAAACCACTGGATCATATTACACGCGACCGGAGCTTGTCGCCGAACTTATCAAGAGTGGGCTTGAGCCGGTTATGGAAGAACGATTGAGTGCCGTAAGGGGTGTCAATGAACAGGAAGATGCGCTGCTTTCATTAAAGATATGCGATCCAGCCGCCGGTTCAGGCCATTTTCTACTGGCGGCGGCCAGAAGAGTGGGTCGTGAACTCGCGAAGATCAGGCTTGGTGAGGAGCACCCTACCCTTAACCAGACCAGACTCGCGGTTCGGGATGTCATTAGACGTTGCATCTACGGTGTGGACCTTAATCCGTTGGCTGTCGACCTTTGTAAAGTTGCGCTATGGCTTGAAGGTCATAATCGTGGGATGCCGCTAACCTTTCTCGATCATAGGGTCAAATGCGGGAATAGCTTAATAGGTATAGACAAACTCGAAAGGATAGCTGCTGGGATTCCTGATGGAGCGTACGGCCCGGTTACCGGAGACGATAGAACAGTTGCACGTCATTTCAAGACCCTGAACGGTCGGGAACGCAACGATACAATGCAGGCTGGACTTGGGTTCACGAGTAGTCTAACTGTCCGATTTTCCACCGACATGAATGATTTTAATCAAAAGAACTACGAACTCGCCAATATACCAGAACTGACTTCTGACGATGTTAACCGTAAACAACAAACGTATCAGAAGCTCAGAAATTCAGATAAATGGAATACCGACTGGATTGCGGCGGGCATGTGGACATCCGCTTTCTTCTACCCTTTAACAAATACTTCTGATCGCGCTGTGGCTACAACCAGTCAGATTTCCGGGTTCATGGCCACGCCTAATGATTCGGCGCCAGTTGTCAAAGAGTCAGTAAAATTGGCCCAAAAAATGCGGTTCTTTCACTGGCCGCTTGAATTCCCGGAGGTATTCTCTGCGGGCGGTTTTGATGTGGTGCTCGGGAATCCGCCGTGGGAACGTATAAAACTCCAGGAACAGGAGTTCTTCCAGATCCGAGATCCGGAAATCGCCCAGGCGGCTAACAAGGCAGCAAGGGAAAAGCTGATCAAACAACTTCCGACAAAAAATCCTGATCTCGCGCAAGAATTCGCAGAGGCTAAACACCTGGCGGAGTCTTCAAGCAGGTTTGTCAGGAGCGCTGGGCGATTTGAGTTCACAGCAGTAGGCGATGTCAACACGTATGCCCTGTTTGCGGAACTTTCACGGGATCTGGTCAACAAGAATGGCCGATCCGCCATAATTGTCCCAACAGGGATTGCGACTGACGACACGTGCAAGAAATTCTTCGGAAATCTGAATAATAATAATTCGCTGGTAAGTCTTTTCGATTTTGAGAATCGAGAGAAGTTATTTGCGGCGGTTGACAGTCGCTACAAATTCTCCCTGTTCACTACATCCGGAAAACAGACGCCTCAAACTCAATTCGCATTTTTCCTAACCCGAACAGAGCATTTGGATGAGGACATTAGGCGTTTCAATCTTTCGCCGGAAGATTTGGCGTTAATTAACCCGAACACGTTGACGACACCGGTCTTTAGAACAAAGCCCGACGCTGAACTAACCAGAAGAATATACCAAAGAGTCCCGGTGCTGGTTAATGAGCGAACCGGTGTAAATCCTTGGGGTACCAAATTTGCTACGATGTTTCACATGTCTAACGATAGCCACCTGTTCCACAACGAGCCGGGGTCGGGACGTGTGCCGTTGTATGAAGGGAAAATGGTCCAGGCATATGATCATAGGGCTGCAAGCGTCATCACAAATACCGACAATGCTATGCGTCAAGCGCAGCCAAGTCCGACACTGCGCGACCAGCATCGCGACCCATTTTATTTCACTGAGCCTAGATATTGGGTCCAGAGAGAACAAGTGGAAAAGAGACTGCTAGACAAGATCTCCCATTGGCTTCTGGCCTTCAAGGACGTGACGAGTCCAACAAATGAAAGGACAGCAATTGGTAGCTTCTTACCAACAGTAGGCGTTGGGCACAAATTACCTCTCATTTTCTTTGGAGATAATATCAACTCCTCTCAAGTGGCTTGTTTTTCAGCTAATTTTAATA
>JACWAG010000264.1 GCA_014874425.1 Syntrophaceae bacterium
ACCCGAACGTGCCTTCTTCAAAATAAAAACCCCTTTGAGTTCCTGGTCGATTCCATCACTGCTCATCGACTTGGGCTACCAAAACCTTCTCTATTGACCGTCTCCTGCTGAACGGTTACAGAAGAAGTATCCGGCGGCTAAGAAACCTAAGGCCAGAGTCGCGAAAATGAGAATGATCACGAGTAATGATCTTCGTCGTGTCTCACGGTAAGTTTCCACTTACGGAACCCTGTATAATCAGGATAGGGAACGTGCGAGTTTTTTCCATTAAGAAAATGGTCCCGATATGTCGAAGCATTAATATATTTCAAGGTCAATGTCACAGTTTTTACTGGGCGATCTAAACGCCGGGAAAATGGTATGTGATAATCAGATTTTTGCCTTGCTACTTCAAATTTCTTTTCCCCTTTTACATATCTAGCAAATATTCGAGGATATTAAGCGCTTGCCGATTCCCCGATTGGCACAGCAGCAGGCTGCGGCTTTGAAAAGGCGGGGTTGTTTGTCCACCAATCGATGCCAATTTCCTTGGCCTTATCGACCGAACAGATCACCAATCTGATTTGAATAGTCAAGAGTTCCACATCCACAAGTTTTATCCTTATGTCACCCGCAATTACGATACCCTTATCGAGCACTCGCTCAAGTAGGTCGGCAAGATTTGTGCTTTCCAACGAATGACGTGTATGTTGTTCTATAGTCATTTCCAGGTCCTCCTTACAGCAATTTGCCGAGCGGACCGAGGTCGAGATTTAAGTCTTTTTCCTCAAGACTGAACTCCTTGCGAAGTCTTTCGATCTCTTCAGCTTGTTTCATTAGAGTTACACCGATGTTTTCAATCTCTGAATCAGTAAGTGATCCAACTTCCATTCTTCTTATGGCCTGGCGTTCCAAGAGTTCGTGTAACAGCCTTACCAGGGTTAAAACAAGTTGACCTAGACCATTCTTGACCTTTTCCGGGTCCAGGTTGATCTTTCCAGAAGCGTTTTTGGGCTCACCCTTTAGATCGCGCGTTGCCCTCATAATTTTAGCGAAGTCCCCAATTGCGTCTGACTCTACAGCCTCTTGCTGTAGATCCCCTTTGGAAGCGAATTCAAAGGATTCGTCCAGGTCATTCGCCTTAACATCGGCACAAAATGGAACGGCCATAATTTACACCTTATAAGCGCTCTCTCGAATCCTCTCACACTAGAAATTGATTGCTATCATGTTTCGAAGTCTGTTGCATCCCGGGAACATTGTAGATGGACGCCTGGTCCAGCATTTCCGGATTCGCGTTTCTTATCGTGTCTATAGAGCCAAGGAGCAGATTTAGCCCAAGGTATATAAGGTCTACGTTAGCCACCGATATGGTAACCTCCCCTGCAATCACGACTCCCTTGTTTAGGATCCTGTCAAGGGCCTCGCAGAGTGTTACCTGATGGAGATCGTCGTTGATCAAATCGTCATCATTGGGCATTAGGATTCTCTCTTATAAACACACAGGGCTGTTTCCCCGGCGTCATTCATCCTCAATGGTGGCTTTGGTGGAGTGTTCCTCTTCACCTTCCTGTTCGTGTTCGTCTTCGTCGCCGCCTACTCCTCCCATTACCTGAATTACTGTGCCTGCATCTTCATCATCGGCTTCTTCAGAGTCTATTCCTTCAATACTATCGAGCCGATCCAGAAGTTTAGACTCTCTAGCTTCAAATTCTTCTTCAGTAATCGAGCCGGATTCGAGGCTTCTGTACAATTTCTGCAACTCTGTAGTAATATTCTCCGTTTCATTTGCTTGTTCCTGCTCGGCGGCTTCTTGAATTTGCTCGCAAATCCATAAAACGCCCTTCATTGGAGCCATCAAGATGTCATCGACGATGAACATTTTTATCTCCGTTGAAACAGGCTGGACATTCTCTCACTTAACTTCCAGATCTACAAAATTGTGCGGGGCCCATGGACCATTGTAATCAAAAGCAAAGTTGTCATCAAAAAGACTAGCTGCCTTTAAAACGCCGTCTTCAAAATTCTCAACGCCGCCTCGATCAATTAGGCAAGCCAGGTTCATTATTTCGCGCTCATCTCTGCACTTGTTCGTCTTGATTTCAGAGCAGCATGCGGCAAGACTTTTAGAAACAGTCTCCACGTGCTGTTCTCTGGCTGATTCGAGAATATTTTGAAAAAGGCGGCCCAGTTCGATTTTCTCATCCTGGGTTGGTTCCCGATTTGGTCGTAACAATTCGTCGCGAGCTATACGAAGTTCGTCATATGTTGTAACCAGGTATTCGAAGATATTGGGAACGTCTAGGTTCACTCTCAATCCCATTTCAACTTTTGCTGAAACTCTTTTCAGCGCCTTTGATATCGAAGAATTGTTTTTCGCTAGAAAATCTTTAACTGCCGAGCCATTGGTGGAAATGTTTCCGAAGGACATTGGAAGAAGGTCCCCCTCCTCCACAAGAGTCTTCAGCACAGCCTGGTGAGCCGCGAAGTTTCTCCGCTCTGGACGTATTCTTCCGCAAGGAGCGTCGCTAACAACCGCAGCGGCTTCACCGACGCATATTGTGTAGACTTTGGCCCCGTTAAGCCCAATCGGCCCAAAAGACCGCTCCTGCGCGCCTGGTATAATGGCATACATATAACGGCCACTTTTGGCGGGTATATTTGTGATTTTTTTCATCATTCCAGGGCTCCTGTCCCGCTATTTATTCATGAACTAGGTCTGTTTTCCCTTTGACGCCCCCGGACTATTATGTTGAACGATCGGGTGGTGGGGCGTTTCCATGGAACCTTGACGAATGCCTTTTATCATTCCTTCTACGGTTTTTATCTGTAAGAGGCCGCCGCACACATAACATTTGACCGGGCCTTCAAAATCATCGTAGGCGTCATCCAGATAAATAGTGTGGCCACATGAAACACAGTTAATTTTCATTTTGATAATCCTTCTCTATTGCTGGAATTCAACGTCCAAGGACCCTTTTTTTTAACCCGCATTGGGTCCCTGCCTGGAACCAGATTTTCCAATCCTTTTTTGCCATACGTTTTGCGTGACCCATCTTCATTCGTCCCCCATCCAGGGAGCTAAGAGAGGGCCCCACCGGATGGCTTAACGATCGATAACTCTTTATTTCCGAGCTGGTTTTAATCGCGTCGACTGTTTTTATCCTGATCATTAGTCAACTCCGTTTTCCGGAACTACATAGCGCCAGTATTAGTGGGCGCTATTAGTACCTTATTTTGAAACCATCCTTATCCCTGTTACCGCCATTACCGGCTTGAAAAGAGGACCTGTCCGGCACGCCGCTGTTTCTATGGCGAGTCCCGTCGTTTCTTGAGGCGAGTCCCTGTTTCCTGTCCTGATGTTCGCCAAGTTTCTCGAGGATCAAGCATTTTTCAGCTTCAATGTCGTTGATTCTGGTATCAATGTTTCGGACCCGCGCCAGAGCGCCATCCCTTTCCTTTTCCCGACGAGCCTTTTCCATCTCGAGGCAGCCTATTTTCAAATAGCCCAGATAAGGGACCCCGCCGGCGTCAACCCTCCCGGAGTAGGTGCGAATATCTCGAACACTTCGAATATTTTGTGATCGGCGTATACTCATCTTTTTACTCCAATCTTAATCTACAGTCACCGGCCTTATTATAGCTTTTCTCTGAGCCCTGTTTTTGCGACAAACCCTCTTGATGACCTCTTTGATCTTTTCAGGCATGAGGGATTGCCCCGACCTGGTAACCTTTGCCGTATCGGTGTTTAATACATCCTGGCAAACCCAGTCAAAGGTAGGGTCATTCTCACGGGCCCTGGCGCCCATGTGAGCTATCACTTTACCGATAGCTATACACGCCCGTATTGTGGGTCTATGGTTATTTACCCCAACCATGCGAAGCTCTCTAATAATGTCTACAATTGTTTCAGCGTCTGATAGAGGAATTCCGGATTTTGACATTGTTATCTGGACTTCGGTTTCACGATCATAGTGATCGACATTTATCGTAATCAGACGATCGAGGAGAGCGTCCTGTGTTTTATGCACACCGGCGTATTCTTCGGGGTTGGACGTAAAAATGGCCCTAAAATCTGGATGGACTTCAAGATAACCTTCACCTGTACGGCGCATACTGGGTAGATTCAGAATTTTTTCCTCAAGGATGCTCAAGAGGACGTTATTAGCCTCCGGCCTAGACCTTGTGAATTCATCATAAATCAAAGTATAGCCTTCTCGGCACGCTGTTGTTAAACGATTGTCGACCCACAGGCTGCGCATCTCTTCTTCAGTTCGCACGACAGAATGAATGTAGTTGTCGATCAGTTTGGACTTGCGATAACCGGAATCGCGGCCAACCAGGTCCGAACTCCCGAATTCGTCATCCCCGTGAATCAGAATAACCGGTCTTTCGCGTTCAGCCGCCAGATGGAAAGCAAGCGTTGTCTTACCGGTCCCGGCTGGGCCTGCGAAATGAACCGAATAGCCGACATTGAGGAAGGCCATAGCCTTATCCGTCAAATTGCGTACGTGCGATGTATAGACAAACTGCTCACTAGCTTGGGGGACAACATTGTCATCATCATTCTTGATGATTTCAGATTGAATAACTTCTATATTTTCCAGGCCTCCCATGACCATTACTCCCTTTTCGCCACCTGAATTTTATTAATCGACCGTCCACTCCGGAATGTGGAAAGACTTTCGGTAAGAGATCGGCTCAGCCGAAAGCGGATCGGCCAGCGATAACAAATCCTTTGCCGCGGCATTTGAGACAATCAAGAGACGAATTTGACGCATCATCTCCTGAACCACGGCATTCCGGGCAAGTCACAATTGGACTCGATGGAACTGGAACATAACCCTTGCCCTTACAGCTTGTGCAGGTAAACGTCTTAACAGCCCCTGTTCCATCACAGTGAGGACAAGCCCTGTATGGTTTCGGAACATCAACGACCCCTGTGCCACCACACACAGCGCATACGGACTGCCACGACATAATGCCGAAAGGGTCTTTCCCGGTACCTCTGCAGAATGAACAGGTTATTTCACTCATGGTCTTTCTCTTGTTGGCCTAGCGTCGGCCATCGATTTTCAGATCAGGTCTGATAATCCGATGGCCTTAGCTTGACCAATGTTTTTCATTTCTTGTCTTTTTTCATGCCTGCCGATGATTGCGCTTGAGCTTTAGATCTCTCGGCCTCTGCTCTTGATCTTGCCTCCTCCAAAGCCTTGGCTCTCTGCTCAGCTTCAAAACGAGCCTTTCTTTCTTGATCAGCCTTGGTTCGTTGCTCAGCCGCTAACTTTGCTTTTCGTCCCTTGGGAGACAAACTTGCCCAGGCAGCTCGTGCGCCTACTAAGTCGTTAACGTTCACTTTCCTCATCGCGTCGACATTTTTTTCCAGTTGGTTTACGAACTTATTCCTGTCCGCCTTCGTCACCTTGGCCATTTCTTTGTGTTCGGCCTTGAACCCGTCCATCATCACTTTCGTTTCTTTGTTTTTAACGTTGACGAACCGGATTACATCAGCAACGAAAATGGTGTTCTCGCGCTTCGTAGCCTGGCTCACCGCTTTTAGGTCCTTCTGGTAACCCGTCAGGAGACCGGACACGTGGTTAGCTACATCTGAAACGAACGCAGCGTTGGCCATTTTTGTCTTAGTCGCCATTTCAGCATGGCTTTTGTCAAAGGCATTCAGGAGACCACTAACTTCGGCATCCAGATTTGATACGAATTTTACTCGATCGGCCTTGGTCCGACCCGCCATCTTTTTATGGTCATGTCGGAAACCGCCTCGCATCACTGAAACCTCAGTTTTCATTTCCTTGGTTTCTTTATCGAGTTGAGCCCCGAAGACCTTACGGGAGTCCCGCAAGGCTTCGATCTCTCCGCACAGTCTGGTTATGTCGTCAGTCAGAGCGCCCATTACTCCTCCTTTGTCTGTTTAACCCGACAGATTTCCCAACTCTAGGTATCATACTAGCTGATCATTGTGTCGGGTCTCGCTGGACCCAAAGCTTCGGGGGAGCGAATGATCTCAGCTCCCCCGATAGCCGTTGGGATTCTAGAGGCAGATGCCTCACGCAGGAGCGGCGGCGCTGGCTGTGAGACCAATAGCTTCGGCGTATTTCAGGTAGGTCTCGACTGATGCGATGACAACCCTCGCCTCGACTGTGAGCAGCTCAATACCTACTAATGAGACCTTCACCCAAGCGTCGATCACAATACCTTTGTCCAGAATCCTGTCCACAACCTCTGCGAGGCTGGAAGAATCGGTTGATTTAGCTATCTTGGCCATTTTCGTCCCTCCATGTGTTTTAGTTTCGCCTTAACGGCTTTTGATGATTTGGCATGCCGACCTTAGCTAATGCGAGATCTATGCCACAATGAAGAACGTTTTCGTGTCATACAGACGAGGCGCAGCCAGGAGACCTATCCACGCGACAAAATAGATGCGTCTCTGCGTTCAAAGAGACATTGCCCGTAATTATCATTTCGAGCAGCGAATCGACGAAAAATCTTAAATAAGTCATCTAGGGCTTATTCAGACATTTTCATTGCCGAATCCCCTCAAGGTATGTATGGAGTTAGAGGGAGATATGTGGAGTTGAATCTATGGAACTGTTTCCCTATAATTATGAATTGGGCACAGATTGAAGTTATTCGGCTTGGGGTTCCGGCGCCGAACGCGCAGTTTTTATTGCTTCTACGATGGCCGTGTTTGAAAATGGTTTAGGAATAAAGTGGACGATGAGACCTGTTCTTAGCGCCTCCTGGATCTTGTCATCATGTTCGTAATAATACCCTGAAATCATAATTAATTTTGTCGACGGATGTGATAATTTGATCAGACGCGCTATTTCTAAACCTTCCATATCCGGTAATTTCGCGTCGAGAAAAGCTATCTCTAATTCTGTTTTAGGGGCCAGAGCTAACGCTTCGGCGCCTGTTGAAGCCTTGAGAACGTTGAAGTTTTGACTCCTGAGGACACTCTCCAGGACCCATAACATGTCAGGTTCGTCGTCTATTATCAGAATCGTAGTGATTGACGCCATTTCTTTTTAAATCAACCTCAAAATATCGGTAGGCTCACACAAAATGTGGACCCTTTACCTTCTTCGCTATCGACTTCAATTTTACCAAGGTGCTGCTTTACTATGATTGAATGGCAAATGGAGAGTCCCAA
>JACWAG010000265.1 GCA_014874425.1 Syntrophaceae bacterium
CCTGCTACCACATTTCTGGCCAGAGTTTAACTGCAAGCCGGCCTGGATATCCATATAGTTGAGATAATTAGGCCAGATTCCAAAATTCATACGGGTGTAACCGCCTAATGTCAGATCGGGGAACATATTGCCAAAACCAAATGGAAGCACTGCCTGCGCATGGGCGCCAAGAGTTGGAACCAGTTCGTCTAGAGTTGTGTTGTAATACTGATAACCCATAGGAGTACTCTTGATAGAAGTAGTTGATACTGAACCGGGCCAATATTGTCCGTCGATGTCATTTATTGACAAACGTAGATCGATGTATCTGAGTTCGCCCTGCATACCCGCAGCGTGTCCCGGTCCCGTCAGGAAATCAAGATCGTATCCAAAACCGAACTGAGCGGTTTGCATCTGAGACTTGATCAAAGAACCTTTTGGGAAAACCACCACCTGATTCGTGGTGCTAAAATTGGTAGCAGCATTTACGTATCCAGGTAGTTGGGTCAGCCTCATGTCCTTCTGAAGTATATTTTGCGATTGATATAGTTCCGGGACACTTCCAAAGACCCTAAGCATGTGGTGTTCAAGAGGGCGTATGGTCGCATAAACACGGTATGTCTGATTGTCCTGGGGTAGTCCCAGATCGTCTCGGAGTTGGTTAATCGTGCCGAAACCTGCGCTCTGCTGGTCGTACCCCATCGTTCCCCATATCCAGCTATACATGAACTCAGAGCCGATAGACCAGGGGGCTAAGTAGTCCAGCGTGTCCGCGGAGGTTATTCCGCACCCCAAAATCATAGTCGAAATTGTACAAAAGGCTATCCACACTTGAAGATATGAAGTTCCCTTGCCATTAGCCTTAGTTTTCTTCTTTTTCCCTAGGTTTTGAGAGCCCATAGCGATCCTCTCTTTCACCAATCTTTTTAAGAACCGGTTGATTTCCAACAATCAGCGTCTCACAAATGAAGCCATGTCATTTTGAAAGTCTACTGGGTGCGATGTCGGTCCTCCGTGGAAAGAAGACTGACCGTAATACTGTCCCGCAGATGGACTACCATAGGAGTTGTTCATGGTCCCAACGTACGATCCTGACGGTGGCCTGCCTCTCCCCCCGTTCCCGGAGGAGAACAGACTGGCCAATAGAGCGTCTTTGAGATCCGCTATTTTGCCAAGCAAGGGTTTCGATGTTACAAAAGGATTTTCATTGATAACTGAAAGACCATCGTTCAGGAAATACCACTTCGCCCCACTGGCCAACATGCCTGATGATTTACTCATGTCTTTATGTTCTTCGGTCATTTCCGATTTAGGCTGAGGGTTGCTTTCGAAATCTTTCTTCTGAGCTACAAGCATGTCTTTATCATTACTGAGGTATTTGATCTGCTCGGACAGATATTGTCTCATTAGGCCCTTTACTCCGTCGATTTGAAAATTTATTGACTTGATTTCATGACTTTGTGGTGTGAAGCGAGCTTCGAGTGAGCCACGTTCAATTTCAAGCTGAATAATTTTATCCTGGAATCTTGAGAGGTTGGCAAATATTGGGCTATTTGGGTCTAAAGAAAAAGAGCTTATTGAGCCATTGTTAGACTCCATAAGGTTTATTGCCAGTTGATAATCATTCAATAATAGATCGAGTTTCTTTATTTTCTCATTAAGGCTTTGGAGAGCCTTCTGATTTTGGGCATTCTCTGTAACTTCGGTGGGGACAGGAAATTGTGGTTTTCCCGTTTCCTTTGATCGAGCCGCAACAACTCTTCTCAGGTCCACATAGGAACTTATATAATCGAGCAGAACCCCTTTTAAGAGTTGGGGATCAGGACCGGTAAGTTTTATGGCTACCCCATTCTGACCACCGTAAAAGTCCGGTTCAAAAGTTATTGACTTGGAGAGCCAGGATTCAAAATCAACAGGGGTCTTGTAAAAGTCTTTCTTGACCAACATCGGATTAACCACTGTAGACTGGGAAAAAAGGCTGTCAACAGCGTTCTCGTCAACTTTGTTGAAAAGACTCATAGGGTCGACAGTGGCGAAATATCTACTCGACAAAACGGAAGCTGTTTTAGGGTTTTGCAGGAGGGACAGTTCCCTCATTGGGGACCAGTTTTCTTTTTTGAGGGCCGTTCTATCACCAATAATGAATACCAGTCTGGTTTCAACTGTATATGACTGTTTACCCAAAAGATACAAACCGATGATCAAACACAACAAAGCCAGCGCAATCAGAATTAACATATTGTGTTTGGGAAGAATTTGATAACGTTTCTTGATTGCCTCAAGCGTTGTGACTTCACTTGCGCGTTTTTCAACAACCGGTTTCTCAGGTTTCTCATGACACTCCTGCAGGTCAGGTTGTTGAGGCCTTTCTTGATTCTCTGGCGGCGCTGGAGGGCTGGGCTCAAGCTCCGTCTCGCCAAACTCTAGATCATCCAGGGGGCTCGTTATTTCTAATACCCTGTCCAAGACTTCAGGCATGAATTCCGTTGTCCTGGCAGACTCTTCGTCCCCTGTGCGCCGTGGAGTGGCCATTTCGAGAGTCTTTTTTCTGGTTATCATTATTCGAATTCCTCAGAAACTGCTTGTCGCCGTTTCGCGATCAAGACAATTTCACTTAAAGTCATTCGCATACGGCTATGGCTGGAATGTTACTAAAAAGATTCTAAAATGTCAATATGTTAATTTCAATAGCTAATGTGATAATTGATATTGACATTATATCTTGCTGTAGTATAAACTATTTTCTAATATTGACCTTGTGAGGCCATAAATGATCAAGTTGTTCACTTCTTCCCACGTCGACCAGATGCATAGATTGCAGTGGGCTTTGTTCCAGGCCGAAGCTGTTAAGGAACCTTGCGTTGTTCAAATAACCTCTTCGCGTTTTGGGGAAGGAGTAACAACTGTTACACTCGGACTGGCCGCCTCTATGGCGCGCCTGTTTGGGCCTGATTCAACAGTAGTGGTAGAAGCAAACCTTAGAAAGCCTGGGTTGCATGAGGCGTTGGGTGTAATCCCCAGAGTTCCTATAATTAACCTATTAGAAACCGGCATTGGTTCTCTTGACGCTGTTATCAAGATTGAAGACTACGGGTTTTCCGTTCTCTCAGCCGGGGCGGCCCCTATGGAGAGCGGTTACCGAGGGCCTGAATCTTATCTGGAAAATCTAAGGAAGCTTTTTGACGACCTGGGGGCTCGTTACAAGTTTATCCTGGTGGATTCTCCGCCAGTAATCCCTTTTGTGGACAGCGATATTGTAGCCGGTTCTGTGGATTCAGTAGTTATAGTCGTTGAAGCTAATTCTACCAAGGCTGAAGTTCTAGATGTTACTATCAATCGTCTTAAATCGGTAGATGCCCATATTGCCGGGTTGATTTTAAATAAACGCGTCTTCTACATCCCGAAATGGTTGTATAGATTTATGTAATCGTTGTTGTCGGGAGCCAATGAATAGGAATACACCACGCATTCTCATGCTGACTCACAGCGTATATTCCCGGGATATTCGCGTTCGCCGTTACGCCGAATATCTGGTGAACGATGGGTATTTGGTGGACATCATTTGTTTGGCCACTGAAGACAACACTCCCCAATCAAAAGACCCGAGCATTCGCGTTTATCCGTTACCTATGATAAGACGTCGTCGTGAAAAGTTGGGCCATTTGATTGATTGGGGAATGTCCATTCTGTTCATGTTCTGGTCCGTAAACAAGCTCAGTTTTCAACATCGCTATGATTTGATTCATGTCCACAATATGCCGGATGTGCTGGTCTTTTGCGCGCTGTTTCAGAGGTTGATGGGTGTTCCTGTCATACTTAATATCCATGACGCCATCCCTGAACTTGCGCAATCAAAATTAGGTATAGGCCCTGATCATTTTGTTGTGAAAATCCAAAGCGTCCTGGAAAAATTGTCCATCCGATTCAGTAACCATGTGATAACCGCCACCGAATCTTTCAAGAAAAAGCTTATTGAGCGAGGAACGTCCAACAAAGAAATCACTGTGATTACAAATTTTCCGGACGAACGACTATTTGACTCACGGGGTACGCTCCGGGTCAGAAACCCTGATGACGGGAACTTCATCATTCTTTATGTCGGGACAGTCGCATTCAGATATGGTCTGGAAACCGTTGTAAGAGCATTGCCTGCCCTTCGGGCAAAAATTCCTGGTATCAGGTTACAGGTATTTACAAAAATAAAAGACGAAGGGAAGGCATTGTCACATTGCTTGCAATTAGCTATTGATCTTGGGGTTGACGATCTTTTTGAGGTAAATGATCCTGTGCCTCTTGAAGAAATGCCGTCTATAATGGCAAATGCGGATATTGGAGTTTACCCTGCACTTAAAGACTGCCACATGGATCATGCCCTCTCGCTCAAAATTCCGGAGATGGTTAATATGGAGCTACCGATCGTCTCTTCCAGATTGACGGTCCTCGAAGAACTTTACGGCGACGAGTGCATAGCTTTTGTGGAAGCTGGAAATATATCCCAATTGGTTGATAAAATATTGGAGCTTTATGAATTCCCTGAGAAACGTAAAGCTTACGCTACCAAGGCAAAAGCAAAGGGTCTTGGCATGACATGGAAAGGCCAGTATCCAATTTACCGAGACTTGGTAGACAGATTAATCCACAAACAATAACTCTCTTTATTTTCAAAAGCTTTCTGTCTAACCTTCCATACTGTAAACTCAAAAAGAATGAATCTTAATGCTTGGAAATATCGATACCGGCGTTTTAGGAGCTTGAGTCTCAGTGATTTGACTAGACGACGCGAAATCTGGCTTTGGAGAAAAGAGTTGGTTAAATTCGTGAAAGAGGGGCGCCACCCGATTACCGACTCGAATATAGACAAATGGGTTAATTCCCGACGCATTTCGATGGGAAACGGAAACCTTGATACGGGGTCGACAAATTCAGACATCCTGAAAGCCTTTCCTAAGGCATTCCTGGCTGATAATGATTTCTGGAAAACATTTGAAAGGTTATATCCAGCGGAAAGGGAACAATTAATAACTTTTGCTCTCTCTGCCATCAACGGGCGCATAGAACTTTTTGGATGGAAACAGGTGTCCGTTTTGATTCCGTCGCTGGAATTTAGAGATATCGCGGCGACCGAAATAAAGCGTGGATGGAGTTCTTCCTATTACTGGGACGTCAATTTCTATCAAAGCAAAAACCACCCCGACTTTGACATCAAATGGCTCTGGGAACTAGAA
>JACWAG010000266.1 GCA_014874425.1 Syntrophaceae bacterium
AAGGCCCCGGCGCTATTTGTTGATCTTTCCAATCATTTCCAGAAGCCATTTATGAATAGGGGATAGGTCCTTAAATTTATCAAAACAGTAATTTACAATGTCGTAAGAATAAAATTCAGTAGGGATGGCTGTCTCTGTCCAAGCGGTTAATCCACCGAAAAGCAGAAATTCGGCGTTTTTGTGGGTCTTATCGAAGCCCCGTGGCACCTGCTTGTACTGTTTCTCTCCTATCTGATAATCGCCTTTGCTTTTGACATTCTTCACAGCCCTCGCCAAGGCATTCCCAGCTTTAGGGTCAACAACCGACTCCCGATAAAGATCCAGGATGGGCTTGGAAAAGCAATGATTACCCGTCGCAATCAGTAGCATCGGTGGTTCCAAATGAAAGTAATAGCCAGGGCAATCCATTTTTGCCAATCGGCCTTCCCAAAAAAAGATCCCCAAGTGTGTCTTGTATGGTTTCTTGTCTTTGCTAAATCGAGTGTCTCTAAATGGTCGAAAAATTGATTTGCTGTAACGGGTGTCGGCGATAATACCAGGGGATATCTTCTTCAGCGCCAGACCCATTTCCATGACAAAGTCGCGTGCAGGTTCCATTACGTATTTCTCAAAGTCTGGTTTGTGTTCATCAAACCATGCTTTGGTGTTGTTTTTGCGTAACTCATCATAGAATTTTACGCATTCTACGGGAAACCCTTTGAAATGGGACTGGTCCGTCATTTGGATTGCTCTCCTTTGACTAAATTTTTGGCCAATGCAAACAGGCATGAGGAAAATACCCATTAACAAATTTAATTTCATCATGGCGGATAGGTGTGTCAACTTACTAAACCTGTTTTGGAAAATTCACGTGTTCATGTTGACCATTTCAATTAAATAACCTCCGGTTTTAGTAGGAAAATTATTTGGTCACGCTAGTTGACAACAGATCGCTGGTTTGCTAATCTTCTAAGAGCAGTCATGGACTGACCCCTATAGGGATCTAAGGGAAAACGGTGCAAATCCGTTGCGGACCCGCCGCTGTGACCGGGGACGAAAGCCGTAGAACCACTGTCCGTAAGGATGGGAAGGACGGCGATTAGGAGGAACCGGAAGCCAGAAGACCTGCCCATGACTTGAGATGTCGGCTCTTCGCGGACCGAGAGCTTGGCAACTGGGATGAAAAACGGCATCCCCGGGGACTTAGTTCCCGGGGATTTTTTTGTGCCCAACATCCCCGTTATTGTCATGTGACTTACCTGCTGAGTTCATAGTCCTCGCACCGTTACGGCCAATAGCGTAACTCAAGGCCGACCTGTTTAAAATTAAATCAAGTTTGATTCGTTAAATATTGAAGAAAGGAACTATTTAAATGGGCCTCCTTGATGAGACGATAAAGCGAATACTTCCCGCTGACACGGTTACTCGTGAGAAAGCGCTGGAACGGCTGAACCAGCTTACCATGCCGCGTTGGGCGCTCGGTCGCCTGATGGACTTGGCTTTGGATCTGGCCGCTATGACGAGGTCTACCAATCCGGAAGTAGACAAACGGGTGGTTGTCGTGATGGCCGCCGATCATGGGGTTGCGAATGAAGGCGTCAGCAACTATCCCCAGGAAGTAACTCTACAGATGGTTTACAATTTTCTCAGAGGCGGCGCAGGAATAAACGCCATATCTCGCGTCAGCGGATCGCATGTAATGGTTGTAGACATGGGGATTGCGACTGATATGGGGGAGGTTCCAGACCCTACCAGGTTCATTTCCAAGCGCATCAGGCCCGGAACCAGCAACATTGCGACAGGCCCGGCCATGACTCGGGAAGAAGCTGTCAAATCGGTAGAAGCGGGAATCGAAGTGGCCCTTAAGTTGGGGGAATCTTACAACCTTTTCGGGACCGGAGACATGGGAATAGGAAACACCACTCCGAGCAGCGCCATTGTGAGCGCAATTACCGGAGAGGACCCAGCCAAAGTTACCGGTCACGGGACAGGAATCGATGACGAAAAGTTTCAAAACAAGGTTAAAATAATAAAGAAAATTCTCAAGGTAAACCAGCCCAACCCGAAGGACGCTTTAGACACCCTGGCTAAGGTCGGGGGATTTGAAATAGGTGGGATAGCCGGGCTTATCCTTGGGGCGGCCTCCATGCAAAAACCTATACTTATTGACGGATTTATCTCAACTACTGGAGCGCTGATCGCTCACGGTATTTGCCCCACCGCCGCTGATTACATGATTGCGTCACATCGCAGCGTAGAACAGGGCCATAAGGTCGCTTTGAAGTATCTCGACAAAGAGCCTCTAATGGACCTAAACCTTAGATTGGGGGAAGGAACAGGAGCGGCGTTATCAATGACGTTAGTCGAAGCGGCCGTCCGTATACTTACCGAAGTGGCTACTTTCGAAGAAGCGGAAGTAACCAAGGCTGAAATGTAGCGCTAATTCAGGAAAGCCTTTGTTTTATAAGGGTTTGTAGAAGCTGTTTCAGGAACAAGATGGTTTCATTATCCAGTCGTGGAAATCCTCAAGCCGGATGACGGGATCGATGTACAACCATCACGAGTGCGAGAAAATGACATGACAAGTTTCAAGCACGGCGGCAATTTAAAACATCTGATGAATCTTTCCGGCCTTTCGGCTGAGGAGATTCTGGATTTTTCCGCTAATATCAACCCCATGGGATTACCGGAGTGGTTTCGGCCAGTTGTCAGTTCTACACTCGCATCAGTGGTTCATTATCCCGATCCAGATTGCGCCGATTTGGTTAAAGCCGCGGTCGAAAAATATGGTTGCTCTCCGGATCAAGCGCTTGTCGGCAATGGCTCGTCCGAGATCCTGCATTTGCTCCCAAGGGCGCTCGGCAAAAAACAGGCCATTATCCTTGCTCCCTCATATGTTGATTACGCTACCGCCGCCGAAGTCGGTGGTCTTAAATTGGATTATGTTTTTCTGAAAGAAATCGATCAGTTCTTACCGGATTTAAGACGTTTGGAATCCATGTTGGGTGGCGACGAACTGGTTTTCATTTGCACTCCTAATAACCCTACCGGCCTCCTTGTTGACGCTGAACACCTCAGGGAAATCGCAACCAGGAACCCATCAACCCTGTTCGTAGTGGATGAGGCTTTTGGTGATTTTGTCGAAGGCATGGATTCGTTGACGCGCGACAGGCCACCAAATGTAATTGTACTGCTGTCTCTGACGAAAATCTACACTATCCCAGGATTGAGGTTAGGTTTAGCCATATGTGAGCCAAAAATAGTTGAATCTATCAAGAGGATTCAACCGACATGGTCTGTCAACAGCATTGCTCAGGCGGTAGGGTCCGCGGCCTTGAGGGATAGCCATTATGTGGAACAAAGTAGATCATTTGTGCGACAACAGCGCGAAGCCCTTGAGAACGAGTTAAAGTCAATCTCTGGACTCACAGTCTATCCAGGCAAGGCCAATTTCCTATTCGTAAGGATTGATCGAAAAGGTCTGGACGCAATAGAGCTTGCTGGCCGAGTCTTGCGTGATGGAATCGCTATCCGTGTTTGCGAAAATTTCCAAGGATTGGATAAACGATTCTTCAGAGTAGCGGTGAGGACTTACGAACAGAACAATCGGTTGTGTGAATCTCTCCGAAAAGCCATGGGCGTTGCCCACAAACCTTTCAAAAAATCCAAGCCACCTGCTTTAATGTTTCAGGGAACAAGCTCGAATGCGGGGAAGAGCGTATTGACCGCAGCTCTAGGTAGAATTCTGCTTCAAGACGGTTATAAGGTGGCGCCGTTCAAGTCCCAGAACATGTCCCTCAATTCATTTGTAACAAGATCAGGTGGAGAAATGGGGCGGGCCCAAGTAGTCCAGGCCCAGGCATGCAGGCTGGAGCCGGATGTGCGAATGAATCCCATTCTGCTCAAGCCGAATAGCGACACAGGGAGCCAGGTTATAGTATGCGGTAAGCCTGTAGGCAACATGGATGTCATGGAGTATGTTCGCTACAAACCCGAGGTGTTTGCCGCCGCTAAAGCCTCTTACGATTCTCTTTCAGCGGATTTCGATGTGATGGTGCTCGAAGGCGCGGGGAGTCCGGGCGAGGTAAACCTGAAACACCACGATATAGTCAACATGCAGATGGCCCAGTACGCCGAAGCGCCAGTCCTTATAGTGGGGGATATTGATCGAGGTGGAGTTTTCGCATCGTTTATCGGGACCATGGAGGTATTAGCCGAGTGGGAGCGGTCAATGGTAGCGGGTTTTGTGGTAAATCGCTTCCGGGGTAACAAGGATCTGCTCAACGATGCGCTTAATTACACACTGCTTCATACAGGCCGGCCGGTATTGGGTGTTGTGCCGTATTTTCACGACCTGGGCCTGCCTGAAGAAGATTCCGTAAGCTTTAAGAGTGGCTTATTCGATGATCAGCGAGAATCCAACGATTCCGTAGAAGTGGCTATTATAGATTTGCCTCATATCTCGAATTTTACAGACTTTGACGCTTTCAGAACAGAACCTGACGTAAGATTAAAAATAGTTCGGAATCGTGATGATCTGAATCAGCCCGACGCTATAATTTTACCAGGTAGTAAGAATACTATCGGCGATCTGGAGTATCTCAAAAATAGAGGAATCGACTCAAAATTGAGAGAACTTGCAGACAATGGAACCGAAGTTGTGGGTATTTGCGGAGGTTTCCAAATGTTGGGGGGTGGGATATCCGATCCGCATGGCCTGGAATCAGGCGACAAAGCCTTCGAAGGATTGCGTTTTCTCGATGTTACTACGGTCCTCGCCCCTGAAAAGACACTGACACGTGTATCAGGCTTGCACCTTGAGTCCAATTTGGCCGTTAGTGGTTACGAAATCCACCATGGTCAGAGCCAATGTAGCGCCACACGCCCCATAGTGGAACTGGGACGTGGCGGCGTTGACGGAGCAGGATCCTCGGATGGAAGAATATGGGGCACATATTTACACGGGATCTTTGATGCGGATGAATTTAGAAGATGGTTTATAGACAAGTTGCGAAAACGTCGTGGCTTAAAGCCAATAGGAAAAGTCTGCTCGGTGTACGACCTGGAACCAGCCCTGGATAGACTGGCTGAATCAGTGCGCAGCAGCTTAGATGTGAAACTAATTTACAAGCTGGTGGGTCTTCGATGACGTTCAAATATCAGCGGATTGTTTGAGGAGAGGCCGATTTGCCGATTTCCTGTCCCAGAATAGTAATAGCAGGAACTAATAGCGGTGTCGGTAAGACATCGGTTACGCTGGCTGTTGTGAGCGCTCTCAGAAAACGAGGTCTCCGAGTGCAAACGTTCAAAGTCGGCCCTGATTATCTCGACCCCACCTATCTGTCCATGGCTTCAGGGAGACCCTGCTACAACCTTGATGGCTGGATGACAAACGAAGACTACGTGAAAAGGTTGTTTGTCGACAAAGCTTCGCAGAGTGACATTTCAGTAATTGAAGGTGTCATGGGTCTGTTCGACGGCAGCGACGCTGTGGGACCGGAAGGCTCAACCGCGGAAATCGCTTCATGGTTGGATGCGCCGGTAGTCCTTGTAGTAAACGTTCATGGGTTGGCGCGCAGTATCGCCGCGCTCGTTCACGGTTTCACGACTTTTGACTCGAAAGTTAAAATATCAGGCGCAATTGCAAACCACTGTGGTTCCGAGCGACACGGAATGTATCTCTCTGAGTCTCTAAATGCGTTCGGCTTACCCAAATTGCTGGCATCCATCCCGAGGGGTTCATTGCCCGGCCTGCCAAGCCGTCATCTTGGATTAGTGTCGGCTGATGTAAGTATATTGAATCGCCAGGTTTTAGATACATTGGGCGAAGCTATGGAACGTTACTGTTCAATAAGCGACATTTTGGAAATTGCCGGAAGCGCCCCACATCTTCCGCTGGATTCGTCGAACTCACAACAAAGGACCCCGGAAAAGTCTGTGCGTCTAGGCGTCGCGAAGGACTCAGCTTTTCATTTCTATTATCAAGACAACCTCGAAGCTTTATCGGCGGCAGGATGTGAACTCGTGGAATTCTCACCACTAAGAGACGATTCTCTACCCAGCGGTTTGGATGGAGTCTATTTCGGGGGAGGTTATCCGGAAGAACATGCCGACGAACTCTCAAAAAACATGTCAATGCTTAACTCGGTTAGACAATTTGCGAGTACGAACAGACCAATTTATGCCGAATGTGGCGGACTCATGTATCTGTCCAAAGGCATAGAATCCATAGCTGGAGAAAAATTTGAACTCGTCGGGCTACTCCCTACTTGGACCAGAATGTTACCTAGACTAAAATCTTTGGGCTATGTCGAGGTAACCTTTTATAAAGATTCTCTTTTCGGGCCAGAGGGCCGACAGATCAGAGGACATGAGTTTCATTATTCTGAGTTGATTGGAGATCCTCTTGGAGACAATCAGTGGACCACGGCATATCGATTAAGGCGCCGGCCAACGGCAATTGAGAATTTTGAAGGATTTCAGCGTGGCAACATGTTAGCCAGTTATGTTCATGGTCACTTTGCTTCCAGACCCGACTCAGTAAGCCATTTTGTTTCAGTTTGCAAAAACGTTAAGCGTCAGGAAAAATTATATGAACAAAATTCCCGTTAATTCCCAGTCAAGCCGGAAACCTCTTATTCGAGATCTGTATGACAATCCCATGAGCGCAGAGGCCATAGAGAGTAGGTCCTTTGAAATAATTGACATGGAGGTGCCATCTCACGGGTTTACGCCCGACCAGTGGCAAGTCGTCAGGCGAATGGTCCATACAACAGCCGATTTTGGATTGATTGATTTGATAAGGTTTTCTCCAGAAGCGATTGAGTCGTCCATTAACGCGCTAAAATCAGGGGCAAAGATTTTCGTGGACTCAAACATGATACGTTCAGGGCTATCAATTGCGAGATTAAGACAAATTTGCTCGAATTATTCCCCGCAGGATATTGTGTGTCACGTCGCTGACCCAGACGTCGCATCATCCGCTACTGAGAATGGTCTGCCTCGATCACTTTTCGCGGTCAAAAAAGCTCAACCCATATTGAACGGATGCATAGCCGCATTTGGGAACGCTCCAGTGGCGCTGATGGAACTCAATCGTATGATTATGGAAGAAGGTATCAAACCGGCGGTCGTTATCGCTATGCCTGTTGGATTTGTACATGTGACCGAAAGTAAAGATGAAGTCATGTCTTTAGGTGTGCCATACGTGGCCATTTCAGGTCGACGGGGAGGTAGTCCTCTAGCGGTAAGCTCAATACATGCTCTTTGCGCCTTGGCCATCAGATGAAAGAAGACCCCAAAAGCTTCAACGGTTTAGAAAGCCGATTAGCCGCGAATATTCGATCGGCGCCGGAAGGAGGATGTCAAATTGGATGATTCCAATAAAAAAGCGATAATTCTTATGGGTCACGGTAGTCGTGTGCCGGACGCGGGTAAACATATGGAGAAAGTCGCGTCAGGATTGAGAGCGAAATACGGGTACAACATAGTTGAGATTTGCTATATGTCGCGACTTGGCCCCCATTTCCCTGAGATTTTTGAGAAATGTGTTGTTCAGGGAGCGTCAGAAATAATGGTTATCCCTTATTTCCTGCATGACGGCCTACATCTGGTCCTGGATATTCCTGAAATGATGCAGGAAATAGCAACTAGACATCCAAACGTGAAGTTGGTGCTGGGCAAAAACCTTGGGTTCGACGATGTGCTGGTAGATCTCGTACAGAGACGTATATCAGCTTCGCTAAATCACTGTGACGTACGAGAATTGGACCTGCCCCCGAGGCGCCAGTTTCCTGTTCCTCCGGGTCAACATGAATTTGTCCCCATGACGCCGGAAGACGCCGCAAGATTCCTTAAGCAAAACCATGACCATAGTAGTCATTGAAAGGGAGAAAACAACCATGTCCTATTTGCCTCTAACCGTTGTCGCTCTGCTGGCGGTAACCATTTTAGGGATCACTGCCGAACCTGTTTACGCCATGCATATTTCAGAAGGCATATTGCCTATGGGTTGGGCTGTGCTATGGTTTCTTGCGTCACTCCCGTTTGTTGTTTTGGGATTAAGAAATCTTCGCATTAGGAGTGAAAAAGAACCCCACTTTAAGGCGATGGTAGGTCTAGTCGGCGCAGGGGTTTTCGTGATTTCCTGCATGCCTATTCCGGTTCCAATAGCCGGCACATGTTCACACCCGTGCGGGACCGGTCTAGCGGCCATTCTCATCGGTCCCTCAATCAGTGTGGTTGTTTCAAGTGTGGCGTTACTTCTTCAAGCTCTTTTCCTTGCGCATGGGGGATTGACAACTTTAGGAGCGAATATCTTCTCTATGGGAGTAGCGGGATCTTTCGCCGGTTACGGTATATTTGTTTTATGCCGTAGAATGGGGCTTTCTTTTATCGTAGCCGCATTTTTGGCTGGTGTCCTGTCTGATTGGGCGACTTACGCTACCACATCTTTCATTCTAACCGGGGCGCTACACGCTGACGCGTCTTTCTGGAAAATGTTTGTGACCATACTTTTGGCGTTCGTGCCAACCCAGGTCCCGCTAGGAATTCTCGAAGGATTCCTGTCTGCGGGAGCTTACACCTTTGTCCATTCGCGACGACCTGAATACCTTGGAATCTTTGCAAAAGGAGGGGTAGCATGAAGAGGTTACTGATTGTGTTTGCAGTGGTAATAGTTTTTGTAATAGGCGCCGCCCTACTGTCAAGCCATAAAGCCGAATGGTCAGGAGTTGATGACTCGGTGGTGAAGAAATTCGCCGAGCAAGCCGGACGACCTCCCAGCGAGCCTTATATAAATATAGCTCAAGGGGACATGGAGCTTTTCTTTTTCCTATTGGCCGGAATAGTGGGCGGATTCACGGCAGGGTACTATTATCGTGAACTTTTTCCACCAAATCAGAAATTGGTAGGCCATTCCACTAATGTTTGACCTGTTCTTAGACTTTTTTGCAAACAGGGAAAACCGTCTCACGCGGATGGATTCGCGCACTAAGATGGTAATGGCGTTAAGTTTGATCTTCGCTGTTGTTCTTTCGACCAAGATCATTTTGCCTCTGATTGTAATGGCTGTTTGCGTTTCCATCATGCTAATTATAGGCATTCCTCCCAAAATTGTTTTTCTGAGGCTGATCGCACCCATGAGCATTATACTAGCGCTGGTAGCGGTACAAACATTCAGCCTCAATGGGACC
>JACWAG010000267.1 GCA_014874425.1 Syntrophaceae bacterium
CATCCGTTCAATCCTGCGATCGATCCACCCTGGGACGCCAAAAACGATTGGGACCACTTCTCGGCCATTGCGGAGAAATTTTCCGAACTCGCCTCTTCTCACTTAGGGGTTCGCAAAGATATTGTAGCGACTCCTCTCCTGCATGATACCCCCTGTGAAATTGCTCAGACGCGGGTCCTTGACTGGAAAAAAGGTGAAACAGGGCTGATTCCCGGTAAAACTGCGCCCAATATCGAGGTGGTAACTCGAGACTTTCCCAATATTCACAAGATGATGTCGTCACTCGGGCCACTCGTTGAGAATGCGAATATTGGCGCCAAGGGCGTAAACTGGAACGCCTCTACGGAATACGAGGAATTGAAAAAGATCCTTGGCGCCGTAAAAGAACCCGGAATTAGCAAGGGAATGCCTGATTTGAAGTCCTCCAAACAGGTCGCAGAGACGATCCTGTCGCTCTCTCCTGAAACTAACGGAGCAGTTGCGGTAAAATCCTGGAAAGGTTTGGAGAAAAGAACAGGCCTCAACTTGTGCTACAGGAGTTCGAAAAGGGAAGGAGAAAAGTTTTCGTTCGACTCCCTTACGGCTCAACCTCGGAAGGTCATAACCTCACCTATTTGGAGTGGTGTGGAGTCGGAACATCGAAGATATTCTTCATTCGTCATGAACATTGAGAATCAAATTCCTTTTAGGACACTAACTGGTCGGGCGCATTTCTACCTGGACCATGAATGGATGCTGGCTTTTGGTGACGCTCTTCCTTTGTTTAGACCTCCTCTTGACATGAAATCATTGGGATCAACCAATGTTGACACTTCTGGGAGGGACTTCATTGTTCTTAACTACCTTTCACCACACTCAAAATGGTCAATTCACAGCACATATGCTGAGACGATATTCATGTTGACCTTGTTCCGTGGCGGAAACGCCATCTGGATCAACAATGATGACGCTACCTCAATCGGGCTCAAAGACAACGACTGGGTCGAATGTTTCAACGTCAACGGCATAACGATAGCCCGAGCGGTAGTTAGCCATCGCATACCCATGGGCAAGGCCTTTATGTATCACGCGCAAGAAAGACTGTTAGTTCCAGGACCTAAATCATCTAGTCAGCCAGGAGGGACGCATAACAGTGTTACAAGAATAATGGTCAAGCCAACTCAAATGATAGGTGGATATGCCCAACTTAGTTATGGGCTTAATTATTATGGTCCTACGGGCGCTCAGAGAGACGAAATCATCGTAGTCCGAAAGTCAGGAGAGGTGAAGTGGCATGAAGATTAAGGCGCAAATAGCCATGGTCATGAACCTTGACAAATGTCTCGGATGTCACACCTGTAGTATTCCTTGCAAACAGGTTTGGACCAATCGGCAAGGGGCGGAATACATGTGGTTTAACAATGTTGAAACCAAACCTGGCATCGGCTACCCCAAGAAATGGGAAAACCAGGAGATCCATAAAGGAGGTTGGCTAGGAAGCGACAACAATCTTCAACTTCGAGCCGGGAGCCGGTCAAAAAAGTTTGTCGGCATATTCCATAACCCCGATTTGCCCAGGATTGACGATTATTACGAACCATGGACTTATGACTACGACCGGCTTGTCTCAAGTCCAGCCGGTCAACGTCAACCCACAGCGCGACCAAAATCATCTATTACCGGTCACCCTATGGACATCAAATGGGGACCGAATTGGGAAGATGACCTTGCCGGCGCCAACGAAACTGCACTCGACGATGTTAATTTTTCCGGTCTGGAAAAAGAGGTATACCTAAAATTCAAAGATGTCTTCATGTTTTATTTGCCCAGGATTTGTGAACATTGCCTGAATCCGGCGTGCGTCGCGTCGTGCCCTTCCGGGGCCCTTTACAAAAGGGATGAAGACGGAATAGTCCTTGTTGACCAGGAAAGATGTCGAGGCTGGCGCTATTGCGTCTCGGGATGCCCGTATAAGAAAGTCTATTTCAACTGGGCCAAGGGACGATCTGAGAAATGTGTTTTTTGCTACCCAAGGATTGAGAGCGGCTTGCCAACTCTTTGCGCTCACTCTTGCGTTGGCCGCATACGCTACATCGGTGTGATACTTTACGACGCTGATAAAATAAAACCAGCGGCCTCGACATCGAATGATCAAGGAGTTTACAAAGCGCACCTGGACATAATGCTAAATCCCCATGACGCCGATGTTATGTTTGAAGCCAGGGCTCAAGGAATACCTGAAACCTTTTTAATAGCCGCGCAAAGATCACCCCTGTACAAATTAGCTGTTGAGTGGGGACTCGCCTTCCCTCCCCATCCGGAATTTCGCACTTTACCTATGGTCTGGTACGTGCCTCCTTTGAGCCCTTTGATTCAGGAATTGGAAGGTTCTGAAGCTGACCTCGGTAAAAGTGATTTCATGCGTATTCCATTCAAGTACCTTGCTAACTTACTTTGCGCTGGAGATGAAGCCCCAATAAGATTCGCGCTCAAGCGACTCATGGCTCTTCGCAAATCAATGCGCTCATTACGAGTTGACCACAAACCCGATTTACAGGCGCTCGACGAAGCAAACATGACACAAGACATGGCTGACGAAATGTATAAACTACTTGCGATAGCTAAGAATGAGGACAGATTTGTTATTCCAACGACAAAGCGGGCTGATTCTGAAAACATGTACGACGATCGTGGTATCCTCGGTTTCCCGACGAAATCTTAGCGTGTTTTTTGTTCATGGTCATGGCAGGCGGCCACGCCTTCATTCCCGAGGTAATTCGCAGACGAACAATTAAAGTAAAATGACCAATCAGGAAGACAGACGCACAATTTTCAAATTATTTTCCGTGTTACTTAGTTATCCGGATGAAGACCTATTCGAATCTTCTGGAGAATTGCGTTTGAAACTCACCAGTCTTTCTGCATTCCCGACAATAGCGCCATGTGGAGATTTTCTTGATTTCTTAGATTCAACTCCGTTAATCGTCATTCAAGAACAATACTCAACTGTTTTCGATTTTAACGCTCAGATCTGTCTCAACCTTACCTACCACGAACATGGTGAAACCCACGAGCGAGGAGCCGCATTGGCAAATTTTCGTCAACTATACAAAAAGGAAGGTTATGAGCAATCTAATTCGGAATTGCCAGATTACCTGCCGGTAGCGCTGGAATTCCTGTCTTTATGCTCGGATGAAACTTGCTCCACTATCCTGGAGCGTCATATTCCTCACGTGGACGTTTTGGCTGAACGACTTAAGGAACTTGGCCACCCTTACCACAATGTCATGGAGGCTCTTTCACTAACATGCCGCGAATTCGTGGCTAAGGGAGTGTAACACTATGGACTTATTATTTCAGAAGCTGGCGTTTCAGGTTTTCCCGTACATTGCTTTGACCATTTTCGTTGTGGGGCATGGTTACCGTTATTATACCGACTTTTATTCTTGGAATTCGAAGTCCAGTGAATTGATCGATCGCGATAGCCTTAAAGTCGGGATAATCATGTTTCACTGGGGCATTATCTTTACCTTTTTTGGACATTTCTTCGGTCTGCTGACTCCTCAAGCATTCCTAGACAAACTGGGAATTACTTCGGGCATTCATGAGTTCGTGGCGCTTTACACCGGAATGTTGTTTGGGACTATGGCTTTTGTCGGACTATTGATTCTGCTGAAGCGTAGATTACTAAGGCCTCGAGTTCACGCGGCTTCGTCTACCAATGACGTCATCCTGCTAATTCTGCTTGTTTTTGTAGTTTTTCTTGGCACGTATAATAGTTACTTTAAACGTTTCGATGTCCTTTACACGATTGCTCCATGGATAAGGAGTATAGTGACACTTACCCCAGACCCGCATCTGATGAATCCTGTGCCATGGTCATACAAAATCCATATTCTAGC
>JACWAG010000038.1 GCA_014874425.1 Syntrophaceae bacterium
CGGCTTGATCCGTATGAGTTCCCCGAAGGCCTCAACACCATTCATTTTGGGCATTACGAAGTCGAGCATGACCAGATCAACCTCATTCAGGCGCTCTCGGAACACCAGGACGCCTTCCTCGCCATCAACAGCGGTTATAGACTCGTAGCCTAAGAGTTCCAAACGCTTAACGGCAAGATCGCGGACCAATGGCTCATCTTCGACCAGGAGAATAGTTTTGCGCCCGGTGAGCCTGTCCGGCGCTGGAGTTTTTGTCTCAACTACATCGATGACCTGAACAGAGGCCCTCTGAGCCACTTCTGTCACAGGCAACAGAACACGGATTGTGGTTCTCTTTCCAACTTCGCTGTCCACCATTATGGTACCGTGATGTCCCTTTACTATCCCAATCACTTCGGCCATACCAAGGCCACGCCCACAGAACTTTGTTGTGAAGAAAGGATCAAAGAGCTTGTGCTGTGTCTCAGCGTCCATGCCGCAACCAGTGTCGGTAACCTCCAGAAAGACGAACCGACCGGGCGTAGGCTTCCCTTCAAGTCGGCTCCGGCTCAAATACGCCTCATCGCAATCCATGGCACCGGTAGACAGTCGAACTTCACCGTCCTTATTCCCAATAGCCTCAGATGCGTTAACCAGAATATTCATAACCAGACGTTGTATTTGATCCGGATCTCCCTTAATGAGTGGAAGTGAGTTGAAGCTTTGAAAATTGAGTGTGACATTTTTGGAAAGACAGAATTTCAGTTGGCCGAGGTTTCTATTCAACAACTCGTTGAGATCCAAGTCTACAGGGTAATACAAGGTGTTACCCGTGTATATCTGCATCTGGCGAGAGAGTTCCGCTGATCTTTTGGCAGCCTGGATAGCATTCTCGATGCTGTGTCTGGCCTTAGTGTCAAGGGACATATCCATAAGGGCCAACTCGAGGTTGCCCAAAACTACCGCTAACTGGTTGTTGAAATCATGCGCGATACCTCCAGCCATTACAGCGAGGCTCTCGAACTTCTGGGCGAGAAGCACTCTGCGCTCCACCTCCATCTTCAGTCGTTCTTCCTCCGCCCGTTTCCGGTCGGTGATATCTTTTGCAACAGTAAGAATATGGGGTAACCCATTCAGATAGATAATGGAGCCTGAAACAAGTCCATTGAGAATATCGCCTTTTTTATTACGAAAACGATATTCGACACTGTCAACTTTTCCTTCAGTTTTCAGCTTTTCAGCATATCTATCTCTGTCTTTAGGGTCATCCCATAGATTAAGTTTCAGCGTAGGTCTCCCGATAACTTCCTGTTCCGCATAACCAAAGACCTGACAAAATCCTTTATTGACTGACACAAATACTCCGTCAATGGCCCGGGTAATTGTCATAGGATCGGGACTTAAGAGAAATGCCTTACTAAATTTGTCCTCAGATTGTCTTAACTGTTCTTCGTTTCGCTTGCGCTCGGTGATGTCCGAATTCACTGACAATATCCCCTCTACCTTGCCATCCGGTCCTTTCAATGGGACCGTTGAGACTCTTATCTCTATAGCCGTGCCGTCCTTCCTACGGCGTGTCAATTCGACTCCTGATAAGCTCTCGCCCCTCAGGACACGCTCACGCAGCATATTGAATTCCTCTTGCTTGCTATCCGGCACAATCGGATGGACACATCCCAGAGCCTCGCTTTCAGTCCACCCAAAGATCCGTTCGGCCGAAGGATTCCACATCTTAACAATACCTTGCGGGTCAAGAACGATAATTGCTTCAGGTGATGCCTCAAACATTGACCGGAGTATCTCAGTTTTTTTGTGCAGATCTTCCTCGATCAGCATGCGGTATTTCGCTTCATTCTCCCGCAGTTCAGCCGTACGCTCCGCCACCTTGAGTTCAAGCTCTTGTGAGGCGTCTTGTAATGACTGCCCCATTTCATTAAAGGTAGATGCGAGTAATCCTAGTTCGTCGTGGCCCAACGAAGGCAATCTGTGAGCTAGATTGCCCGACCTAAATTCGCTAGAACCCTGTTGTATTATCTTTAGCTTTACTAGAAATGTCCTCTGAAGGATGAAATATAGTAAGCTCAACAGAATTATCGTCGCCACGCTTATAAGACCTATAAAAAAATTCCTCATCGTTGTAATCGGTTCATCGATCTTTGTTCTGTCACTGGTAATAATCAACTTCATGTTACCTTTCCCAAACGACAGGTGTTTTTCCTTCCAGACCTGATCGGGAGATTGCATAAATTCTTCATTGAACGAATGGGCGCTGACGAATACCTTTCCTTTTTCGTCAACAATAGCGACGTCGAGTACAGGATTGCCGTAGGAGATGAGTTCATTGGATACTCTTGTTAACAGACTGGATAGCTCTTCTTGCCAATCGTAGGAAAGCACGACCCATCCTATCGGAACTGGGCCTTTAAGAATAGGAGCGACGAACCATTGACTCGTTCTTACTTTAATGCCAAGCAACGACAGATATGGATCTGGACCAGGGGCGCCAACGACAGTCTCGGAATTGGTTGGTGGTAAAAACAACGGGGTCTTCATAACATTAAGGCCCAACAACTCCTCGCCAGCGATCTTGTCTCCCTTCTTGTCTGTTGTGTTGACGGCAAATATATCTCCATCAAGCCAGACGATCATGATGTAGTTATAGAAGGGATAGATTTCCAACATTTGGTTCAAAATCTGATTGACTCCAACGCTCTCATCAAGAGATAGCGCTTTGGAAATGGCGGGATTATGGGCGATGATTTCAGAAGTCTTCTTGGCGGCTAATGAGTTTCTGTTGAGTCTTTCCGCAGTAGAATCCAGAGCGGATATTAACAGGTTGTGAATTTCCGTATATAGCGCCTCTTTGGTTTGTTGTACGCTGATCCAGCTCACAAC
>JACWAG010000268.1 GCA_014874425.1 Syntrophaceae bacterium
ATTTTCGACGAGTTTAACCTCAATGGGTTCATCCCATCGTGGCGATTGGATTATGTCTCCAGGTTTGATTTGCATTCCAGCCCCCCGCTGGTCAGACTTGACACAAAAACATGATTCACAGCCCCCGAAATTGAACGGTGGACCTATTCTAAATCATCTAAAAATTGCCCGTTGATTCAGCGTAACATTTATATGTGTCATTTAAGGACACACGAAACAAAAATAATTTACTATCCTCATTTTCTCAGGACGCCCCCGATTAGGCTTTATTGGTTGAGGTTTGTATTTGTGAACCAAATCTCGGACTTTGAATTTGCCAAATTTCCACGAATATTAAAAGCCTTTTTTCTCATACGATTATTGGAACTTCATTATCCGTTGATTCCCCAACGATTCTCCCCCGGATTACCAAATACGTGGCCTTGTGGCACGCGACCGAAATGCCGCAACCTGACACAACCGTCACTTTCCACGCTGTTCCTCATATCAGACATTTCGTTTCACTATGGCCGTAGGACTTTGCATGATAGACGCATAACACAAGCTTTTTTTATAAGCTGTGATGTGCTAGATCTTAGAGTGAAAAATAAATTGAGATTAGAAAGAAATTCTCTTTGGCGCCTTCCCAGGATACCATCTTTTTCAAAGCATTAAAGTTCTTGAGTCAGTCCGGAGAAAACGGCGGGATTTACGGCCTAAAAGGTTCAGCCGCGGCTTTTCTCATAGCAATGGCTTTAAAAAAGGGATCAGGGCCCATATTGTGGATACTGCCCGACGATGATTCGGCCTCTCGTTGCGCGAGTGACCTTTGTTTCTATCTAGGTTTGGATGAAAAGAATATCAACCCGCTCAATTCACCAGTAGTTCATTACCCAGAGACATTAGCGGTCCCTTATTCCCAAGCCGGATTTGAATCCGACATCTGGACTGATCGTATGTCCTGCCTGTTTCGACTAGTATCAAATCTCACGCCGCAGGTTATAACGGTTAGTATTCCTTCTCTGGCTCGCAAAATAATACCACGGTCTGAATTTGACTCCCTTAGCTTTAACCTTTCCGTTGGCCATGAGGCTGACAGGGATTCATTGTGCGCTGACTTGATCAAGGCAGGCTATTCCAGGGCCCCTCTTGTTGAAGACGTTGGAGATTTTGCGGCCAGGGGCTCAATCGTCGACATTTATTCACCTTTGTACGCAAACCCCATACGGATCGAACAGATGGGGGACATTGTTGAGTCTATGCGGTTCTTTGATCCCTCCAACCAGAGATCATTAGACCCTATATCAGAAATAATGGTCTGTCCCATTCAGATGTCTCCTCCTGATGATGATTTCATGGAACACGGACTCGACAAGCTTGTGCAAGTTTGCGAGTCAAGAGGAGTAGAAAGACGAATTCGACAGGGCTTGTTGGATGACTTCCGTCACCGCATAAGATTTCCTGGAGTAGAGCTATATCTCTCGTATTTCAGAGACCGTCTGGAAACATTGCTTGATTATTTGCCCTCTGAAACTCTGGTCCTGGTCCCCGATGAAGAAACTATTAGCGTTTCATTTGAAGATAATGGACAGGAAGTATTTCACGGATTCCAGTCGGCTGTAGACAGTGGCCTCCCAGTACCGGAACCCGCTTCTCTTTATATTTCAGAGAGCAATTTTCGAGAACTGCTCGAATTCTTTAGAACCGTCGTCGTCGCTGATCTTGAAATCGAAAAACAGGATGTTCGGAGCTTCAGGATTCCGTGCATTTCCAATGTGGACATAAAGCCGACCATAATGAAAGAAAAGGCCTATGATCGAGCTATGGCTGGATTAGTACGGATGATGGCGGATTGGAGAGATATTGGAAACGAAGTCTATATTGTCAGCCACACCGAAGGGCAGGCCCAGCGATTGTATAAGCTTCTTGAACCATATAAGGCCGGTCTAAATTATCTGGGATCAGGTTTTCAAACCCCAAGCTTTGAGTCAACACGGGCACCGGGAATTTATTTACATGTTGGTTCGCTTACCAAAGGATTTCGCATTGAAGAAATTGGCATAGTTACCCTTACAGAGGAAGAAATTTTTGGCCCTAGAGTTCGTGCCCCAATTCGTAAACACGCTCGAGGGGTTTTTGTCTCTTCGCTTACAGACCTTTCAGAAGGAGAAGCCGTAGTTCACGAGAATTACGGAATAGGCATTTTCAGAGGCCTGACGCGTAAGGAATTCGACGGCGTTGAGGGAGAGGTCATGGTAATTGAATACGCCGGAGGGGACATTCTTTACCATCCAGTCGAGCGACTCCAATCAATTCAGAAGTTTGTTTCAGGATCCGAGGCCCCCCCACGCGTAGACAGGTTGGGAACTAAGGGCTGGGAAAAAACCAAGGCCAAAATCAAGAAGTCAATCAGGGACATGGCCAAGGAACTGTTGGACATTTATGCTCGGAGGCAGGTCTCATCCAGGCCTCCCTATTCGCCTTGCGACCAACACCTGGCTGAATTCGAGGCGGCATTTGAATTTGAAGAAACAGCTGACCAGGCCAAAGCAATTCAGGACGTAATGGAAGCTTTGGATTCAGACCGTCCAATGGACCGTTTAATTTGCGGTGACGTAGGTTATGGAAAAACCGAAATCGCAATCAGAGCAGCTTTCCGGGTAACGATGGATAGTAAACAGGTGGCTGTTTTGGTACCAACAACAGTCCTTGCGCAACAGCATTTTGATACTTTTTCTCGCCGGTTTGCGGATTATCCAGTAAATGTGGACATGATTTCCAGGTTTAGATCCACAGCGGAACAAAAGGAAATCCTTACAAAACTCGAGGAGGGCAAGATTGATTTAATCGTTGGGACACATCGACTCTTGCAAAAAGATGTTAAATTCAAGGACCTTGGTCTGCTCGTTCTGGATGAAGAACAGCGATTCGGCGTTGCTCACAAAGAGCGTATCAAAAAATATAAAGCGCACGTGGATATCTTGACGCTTACTGCGACTCCAATTCCCAGGACGTTGAATCTCTCTCTTACAGGAATGCGAGACATGTCGGTTATTGAAACCCCTCCAACCAACCGGCACGCTATACGGACACATGTTTTGAAACAGTCCGACGACGTGGTCAGAGAAGCTATAATTAAGGAATTAAATCGTGGTGGACAGGTTTTTTATTTGCACAACAGGGTCCAAACTATCTATCGACGCGCGACTGCCCTTCAAAGACTTGTCCCTGAAGCTAGATTTGGAGTTGCACATGGCCAACAGACCGACAACGAACTAGAGCGTGTTATGATGGAATTCGTGACGGGCAAAACCAATGTTCTCGTTTGCACAAGCATCATTGAATCCGGTCTGGACATATCTAGATCAAACACCATTATCATAGAGCGCGCTGACACTTTTGGGCTTGCAGATCTATATCAATTGCGCGGCCGCGTGGGGAGGTCCAATGTCAGGGCCTACGCCTACCTGCTGACTCCTCCAGAGACACTTTTGACCGCAGACGCGGTTAAGAGATTGGCGGTTATTCAGGAACATTCGGAACTTGGACAGGGTTTCAAGGTGGCCATGCGAGACATGGAAATAAGAGGGACAGGTAATATTCTAGGAGTTTCACAATCCGGACACGTTAACCAGGTTGGCTATGAGATGTATCTGGAACTGCTGGAAGAATCAGTTAGGGAAATAAAGGGTGAGGCGCCTGAAACAAAGATTGACCCGGAAATTCATCTTAAAATTGAAGCTTACATTCCTGACAGTTATGTTCCTGACGCTAACCAGAGAATGAACTTTTATAAAAGGCTGTCCAGGGCCTCGAGCCAAAGTGAAATCGATGGAATAGAAGAAGAGATAATTGATCTTTACGGAAAGACGCCGGAACAAGTTAACGCCTTGTTGTCTATAATGGCAATACGTCTGGTTATGAAAGAACTTCTCGTGTCTAAACTGGACTATGCAAAAGGAGACTTAGTCATCTCCTTTGATGAATCAACAATTGTGACACCGGAATCTCTCATCAAGTGGGTACAGGAAAATCAAAATGTGAGAATATTACCGGGCGACAAGCTAGTTTATCACACTGGTTCAGTTGATCTTAAAGAAAGGACCGATAAGGCTTTAGTCGTTTTGAGAGAATTGCTATACTTGACAAACGATCAAAAGATGGACCAGACATCTAGTATTGTGGAACCCGGGCAACCTTTGGTTAAATATAAGTTGTTCAAGAAAAAATCGCTTGGATCGAAAAATGAAATCTAAATTATTTTTGTCTTTTCTAGTTTCAGTGCTCGCTTGCTTAAGTGTCGCCAAAATGGTTTGCGCCGCCACATATTCGGATAGAATTGCAGCGATAGTAAACTCCGACGTTATTCTCGAATCTGATGTGAAAAAGCAAAAGCAGCCTCTGATAAGAAATTTGATAAATCTGCCTCTTGGCATAGTGCCTCCTGGGAAATGGCCCACAGAAAGAGAAATCCTGGATGAATTAGTAGTGATTCATTTGCTGGAACAGGAAGCTACCAAAAAAGGAATATCTCTTGACGATAAGGCTGTCGACGCCAGTATTGAATCTATAAAAAAGCGTAACAACCTTACGGATGAACAATTCGTGTTGTTTTTGGCCGGTAATGGTCTTAGTTTTGCAGATTACAAGCAATTGATGGTACGACAATTTCGTCTGACCAAGCTCATTGAATCGGAAGTAACTCGGAAAACACCAATCAGCGAGGAAGACGCGGAAAAATATTTCAAGAAACATTCATCTGAAATTGATGAAGAATATTCAAAGCTGATGGAAGGTATGGCTCCTGCTCAGCCGCCCGAACAAGAAGCAAAACCAAATATTCCAACAGAGCAACAGGTATATAAAGGTGGAAAAATCAGACTTCGTCAGATAACCTTGAAAATTGCAGGAGGGAAAAAGCCTAAGGACATAAAGAAGGTCATGGAGACGGCAAAGAAGGTTTACGAAGACGCCCAAACTGGGGAGGATTTTGGAAAACTGGCAAAGAAATATTCGCAGGATTCATGGGCAAAAAGTGGCGGAGATCTTGGATTCATGGATTATAAGGATATGGTTCCCCAGTTGCAGAAGATGGTCGAGCACATGAAAGTCGGCGACCTTACTCCACCAATCCAGACAGGCGACGCAGTATTGATGTTTTATCTTGATGACGCCAGGAATCGTAAAGAAAAAAGTATTCCCATACCTGAGAAGACACGAAAAGAACTAGAAAAACGTTGGAAAAAGGAATACGAGAAAAGGTTAGCTGAAAAAAAAGCAAAAGCGACTCAACGACGTGAAAACCCAAACGTTAAGACCGAAGCCAGCCAAAACGCGTCCGAAGCCAACGCAAAGCAAATAAAGGCGCTTGGCATTCTAGATCCGGAAGAGGCAAAGGAATATTCAAAGGTCCGCAACAAGGTGATTACAATCCTAAGGTCTGAATTGACACAGTCCCGGATGAAAGATTGGATTGACGAACTGAAACGTAATTCGATAATTGAAGTTAAACTTTGATCACCATAGAATTTGACTCTTGAGTGGATACCGCAGATTGTTTTGTGTCCATGCCGTGAATCCAACACGGGACAGTCATGCGTTGCGACACTCTTGTTTTATCATTCAACATGTCCGGGCAAAATTAGATGCTTTTCAATTTTATCGCTTCCAGAGTTTCAAAAGATTTAGCCGTGGACCTGGGTACGGCAAACAGCCTTGTGTACTGCCGAGGCTCCGGCATAGTCGTCGATGAGCCTTCTGTCGTAGCTATTAGAAAGAGGGATAAAAGAAGCTCGGAAGTATGGGTTGGGGCTGAAGCAAAGAAAATGATCGGTCGCGTACCCGAATCCATAGAGGTTTACAGGCCTTTAAAGGATGGCGTAATAGCCAACTTCGAAATCGCCAGCCTCATGCTCAGGTTTTTTATCCACAAGGCCCACGGACGTAAGGCGTTCGTTCGACCCAGAGTAATAATTTCCGTCCCGTCCGGAGTGACTCCGGTAGAGCGTCGAGCCGTGCGAGATGCGACCTTGAACGCCGGAGCCGGCGAGGTTTTCGTAGTGGAAGAAGCAATGGCGGCAGCAATGGGCGCCGGCTTACCTGTTACTGAACCAATGAGTAATATGATCGTTGACATTGGAGGCGGTACAACCGAGGTAGCAATTATCAGCTTGACCGGGGTTGTATACAGCAACTCGATCAAAGTCGCTGGAGACAAACTAGACAGCGATATCCTGAACTTCGTCAGAAAGAATTATAGCATTCTCATTGGCCTATCAACTGCTGAACAAATTAAAATGCTTATAGGTCGGGCTTTCATTCAGGGCGATGACGAAGAGGAAATCGATATCAAGGGTCGTGATCTTATGGATGGCATACCTAAGACCATCACAATTAACTCTGGTGAAATCGCCATAGCCATTATGGATTCGGTCAATACAATCGTTGACAATGTTAAATCAGCCCTTGAGCAATGTCCTCCGGAGTTGGCCGCCGACATCATCGACACGGGAATAGTGCTGACCGGTGGAGGATCGTTGTTAAGAAATCTGGACTTAAGGATACGACAAGAAATCGGGGTTCCTGTTGTTGTGCCTGACGATCCGTTGACAACCGTTGTCAGAGGCGCCGGTATGATGTTGGAAGACATTGAGTTGCTCAAAGAAATTTCCAACAATTGAAATTGACTAATTCTCTGTTTTTGGCCTCTTTTAAATTATTCTTAAGCTTTTTCAGTTGTTGTATGCACATTCACCTCTTCCGCCGAGGTTTTTTCTAAAATTTCCTTTGCCTTTTCAGTTTCCTGTATTGTCCCATGGGCGATTAGGAGAAATTTCTCAGCCTTCAACTGAGTTTCATATTTTATTATACTTTCTTTGGGTATCCCAACACTAAAGAGTCCCGCTCCCAAAGCGCTCAGACCACCGACCGCCACCGCTCCTTCCAAAGCCGCTATGATCCAGCTTACTAAGGGCCCAGCCACAGCGACCGGCCCTATCCCTGGCACGAAAAAGAACGCCGCTCCAAAAAGAAGGCCCCACAGACCGCCCCAGAAAGCGCCCAATTTCCCCCATGCTTTCATCCTGTCGCCTACGGAATAATAGCCAACGACATGTTCCTCGGTGTGGTAGTCTTTCCCGACGACAGAAAGCTTGTTCATGTCAAAACCGGCTTTCTGCAATCCTTTAATTGACTGTTCGGCGTCCGAATGACTCTTGTAAACACCAACAACAGCATTCTTTTCGTCCATTAATAACCTCCCTCTTTTCAAAACCAACATCTTTGTACATTACATCCAAAACAGCTAGCCAACCATGAAATATCTAAAACTAATACCACTCCAAGGGTTTACATTGGTCAGGTTTCCAGCACTATTATTGCATCTTCCGGGCATTCGGCGACACATGCCTCACAATTATTACATTGGGCCGAGTTTGCCACCTCAACTTCGTCGTTTTCAATCTCAAACACATCTTTAGGACATATATTAACGCAAAAAAAACATTTCGTACATTTGGTTCGGTCAATATTGGGAAAGTACATCCTATTTATCCTTCTTTGAAGAAATGGCTTTCTCGAATATTGCTCTCAATGTTTGTTTACTGACACCATGGTCGACAACATCCCACGGGAATATTTCATCATATTCCCTTAAACGCTCAGCATAAAACGCAGGGCCTGGCTCAGCTTCAGAAAAGCACGAGAGATTGAACTTACCTTGTGTCGCCATTTTTACGAGAGAGCCCGAAATTCTTCGATCAGCCCTGCTTAAGACTGCCTGAATTTCAGAACTTTTGGTGGATTCACTCCTGACTACTACATTATTAACTTTGTTTAAACCATCTCTAATTATTTTAATCCGTCGTTCCCATTCTTTGCGTGGGAGAGCCCGTACCCATTGAAAGGGTGTCCAGGGCTTCGGAACAAAAGGGTTGAGCTGAACCCCAATCCTACCAATTCTTCCCATCTTACGAGAAGCGTTAACAAAAACTTCTCGTGCGTTTAAAACAAATTCGACTATTTGTCCAACATCGTCTTCCGTTTCAGTAGGCAAACCTATCATGAAATAAAACCTAATGTTAGGCACACCTGCGCTGACCATTCTTTCGATCAAATCAAAGAAACGTTCAGACGGTATTTGTTTGCCTATTACTTCTTTCAGACGGCTTGAAGCCACCTCAGGGGCAAGGGTTGCTGTTTTTTGACCTGATTTTGTAATAAGACCTATTACTTGATCACTTAATCCTTCCGGCCTTATTGACGAGAGAGAAAAAGTTCCACCCCTATCAACAATATCATTTAAGATATCCAGAAGCTCTGGATGCGAGGCTAGGTCGGAACCTATAAGACCAACTGTTTTTTTGCTCTTTATAGGACCAGCCAAATTTTCTCTAATATTGGCATACTCATAATGCCGAACAGGACGATGAGTCCAACCTCCCGAACAAAACCTGCAGCCTCTGCCACACCCGCGATTAATCTCTACAAGGCAGGAGCCGGAAAATTGGGTCCCTGGATCGTCAATTACAGCAATCGGGATTGACTGATCCAGGTAAGATCTTTTTACAGCTTTGACGCTTTCTGGAAATCCCGGTAAAGTCGATATTCGGCTAATGATCCCGTCATTCCGATATTCAAATTTGTAGGCTTCAGGGATATAAACACCTGGAACATTCATGAAATTTTCGCAAATCTTGTCACGATCTCCGAGGACCCTATTGGATTTAAAGCAATTCGCAATAGTTCCCCAAAAACCATTTGGTTCGTCGATATCACCAACAGTTTCGCCTATGAAAACCAAGTCCAGGAAATCGCCTAAAGCTTCGGGATTCATTGACACAGATACGCCGCCGGCAATTATAAGAGGCCCCGACGAGTTTCTATCTCTGAGGAAGGGAGGAATGCCTGCGCTAATCAGCATTTTAGGCACAATCCAGTAATCATTTTCAAAAGGGATACTAAAGGCGATAACCTGAAAATTTTTTAGGGGGGTTTGCTTGTCGGCTGAAACTGGCATACATGAGCCGGTTGAATTACTTAAGAGGGTCTCAGTGACAAAAAAGCGTTCAGTTGAAAAGATCTTGGACCCCTGGAACTTGTTCCACAGATATTGAAATCCAAGATTACTAAGTCCCACTTTGGGAGAGTTTGGAAAAACAAGCGCTAGCGATACATGGGAATCGGCCTTTTTGGGAGCAGGACTTGTTTTAAATTTTGGCCGCATTTGGAAACAACCCGAGGCGACAGTTAAACATTATAGCAAATTGATGACAGGTGTTTTTTCATGGTCAGGGGGCACGGTTGCCCCTCTGACTTGAATGAAAAGGTTTCCGACGGGTTATTCGGCATGTTTTCGTAAGAAAGTGGGGATATCAAGATCTTCTTCAGCTTCAAGAGAGAAATCGTCTACGAGATTCAAGTGGCGACTCCCCCTTTCTCTCTGACTCTTTCTGATAAAGGCTGGGATTTGAGAATCCCTGGGTTCATTGGGGACGATAGTTCTTGCTATCGGTGGTCTTTCCATTTTTATTTCATCTATTGCCTGCGTGGGGTTCTTGGGGAAAATCAAAGAATCCGTCTTGTCGATCAGGCCACTTTCGCTTCGTCCAAATCCGGTTGCGATAACAGTTACATTTACGGCGTCACCCATATCTTCATCTATTACCGCTCCGAATATTATATTAGCGTCATCATGGGCTTCATTCTGAATTATTGAAACAGCGTCATTTATCTCAGTCAACGACATATCGGACGAACCGGTAATGTTGATCAATACTCCCTTAGCGCCTGACATTGACACATCCTCAAGCAACGGGCTATTAATAGCCATTCGTGTAGCTTCTTCAATTCGTCCTTCGCCGGTAGCCGAACCTGTTCCCATTAATGCTACGCCTTTTTCCTGCATGATGGTTTTGACATCCGCGAAATCGAGATTAATCAAACCGTTAATGGTTACAAGATCTGAGATTCCTCTTACGCCCTGCATTAGCACATCATCAGCTCTCCTGAACGCTTCGAGAAACGAAATATCCTTCTTGAGGGAAAGCAGACGTTGATTCGGGATAATGATTAATGTGTCAACCTCTTTTCGGAGGGTCTCAATACCTTCCTCAGCCTGGCGCATCCGTCTTTTACCTTCAAACAAAAAGGGCTTGGTAACCACCGCCACGGTTAAAGCGCCTACTTCTTGCCGCGCTATACGGGCAATTATAGGGGCCGCGCCTGTACCTGTGCCACCACCCAAACCAGTCGTTATAAAAGTCATGTCGGAGCCGTCGAGAGAATCTCTTATGTTTTCGTAATCTTCATTCGCCGCTATTCGGCCAATTTCCGGGTCCGCTCCGGCGCCCAGACCCCTGGTTTGCTGTTTGCCAATCTGTAACTTTAGCGGGGCCAGGTTATGCTGGAGCGCTTGAGCGTCTGTATTGGCCGCAATAAACTCCACTCCACTTAAACCGGCGCGAATCATGTTGTTAACAGCGTTTCCACCGCCGCCGCCAACTCCAACAACTCTTATTAATGCGCTACGGTTAGATTCAATTTCGAAATCCAGCATAAGCCGGCGCCTCCTGTAGTTAATATCAACCAAGCCCTTCCAAAATAGTAAGCTGCTTTTTATGTCTGAAAACTTAAAATCCTGTCTCTATTCTGGACCTAACCAAACTTGTTGAGGTCGTTCCAGTCCGGAATTCGCATACCACGAGCTGAGATTTTTCGCCAGAAAATTAATAACGGCGACAGTTAAAAAGCTTCCGTGAACCATCTTCTCATTCTTTCAAATACTCTATTGAATACCCTGCTGGAATCATATGTGGAGCTCAGATCAGCGCAGCCATGTCTTGCTCCCCACAGAACCAAGCCAACTCCAGTCGCATACACTGGTGAATTCACAACATCTACTAGCCCACTTACGCCGGTTGGATAGCCCAATCTTACCGGCATGTCAAAAAGTTGCTCAGCCAGTTCCATGATACCCTGAATGGCCACGCTGCCACCGGTCAACACAATACCGGATGCTACGGCGTTGAGTAAATTATACTTTTCCAGTTCTCTTCTTGCTAACCCTATAATTTCTTCCAGCCTGGGTTCCGTAATTTCAGCTAGAACCGACCTGGCCAAAACCCTGGGCTGACGCCCCCCCACGCCTGGAACGTGTATCGTTTCGTCCCGATTAACTAGCGTCGCAAGAGCGCAGCCATATCGCTTTTTTATTTTCTCCGCTTCACCTGTAGGGGTCCTAAGACCCACGGCAATGTCATTTGTGAGTTGATCGCCGCCAACAGGTATAACGGCAGTGTGTTGGATTGCGCCTTCAATAAAGACCGCTATGTCTGTTGTTCCACCACCAATATCAATCAGGGCGACTCCCAACTCCTTTTCGTCAGAAGACAGTACAGCCTCTGCGGCGGCCATCTGTTGCAGGATTAAATCACTCACAATGAGTCCGCTTCGATGGGCGCACCTGACGATGTTTTGGGCCGCCGAAACAGCTCCTGTTATTATGTGTACCTTGGCTTCCAGTCGAACCCCGGCCATGCCCACCGGCTCTTTTATACCTCCCTGATCATCCACCATGAATTCCTGAGGCAAAATGTGGATCACCTCGCGATCTAGCGGTATGGCTACAGCCCGTGCAGCGTCTATTACACGTGAAACCTCCTGGTGAGTCACTTCACGGTTCTTTATCGCTATAACACCATGAGAGTTGATTCCTTTAATGTGTCCGCCGGAAATTCCAGCAAATACAGTTTCGGAGCGCCGTCCAGCCATAAGCTCCGCGTCATCGATGGCCTTTTTTATACTCGAAACGGTATGGTCTATGTTGACAACGACGCCGCGCCGTAAACCTCTCGATGGAGATGTTCCCACCCCTATTATGTCGACCACGCCATCAGCGTTTAATTCTCCGATGATGGCGCATATTTTTGTCGTCCCCACATCGAGACCACAAATAATGCTGTCGCTTCTTGACATTTTTCTACCCCTGCAGAAGCGGATCTTCAGAAGATCTAACGATAGCTCGATCTTCAAAATCCAGGTTTATTATCCGCGCGTTATGCCACTGGCCCCTGTCGGCGAGAAACTTCTTCAGCCGCTCGTATCTATCTATCTTTGTTTGAAAATCTGAGCGTCCCATAACGACAGTCCGGCCTGAAGCCATTTTTAACGTCAGTCCGTCTTCAAGGCTAATATTGATCTCTCTTATGTTCTTGACGTTAAACTCTGAACCCGGTCTATCGAGCAGGTCCGTCATCTTCAGCCCGGATATCAGAGATTCTTGAACTTCTTCAGGGTTCGAACTCAGTTCTTCGGGTCGAACCCCTGTGAAAAGAGGAAGATCTACTTCGTCTCCTGGTAGGACACGCGTAACGATTTTCCCATTTTCATCGATGTAATAAAGCTTATCGCAGGCCAAGATACCTCGTGGAGTCTTCTCTTCAACTTCGATTACCAATTGTCCGGGGAATCTACGATAGACAGAACCTTCTCTAATCCATGGATGGAGACGTAATTTCCGTGTTATTCCTTCAAGATCAATATTTAGCAGATTTATTCCTGTTTCAATATTCGAGGCTTCTATCACCTCTTCTGATGAAAGGCGATGATTTCCGTAGACATCTACCTTGACCAAATTAAAATAGGAAGACCGAATAACAATGAGATAGCTCAGCAGACACGCCATGAAAATATCAAGACAAATTCCTGCCCAGAACAAGATCTTAAGTACGGCTCGGTTCCAGGGTACGGGCCCTTTTGAGTTCTCAGACTCTGAAACCTGAGAGGATTGAAGATGTATAGACACGCTGTTCTCAGACATAATTTTCGCTCGGTTTTATGATTCTAATTTCCAGTTCGAGACTTATGCCGACTCGCTTTTCGGCGGCTTTAGTAATTGTTTCTATTAAATTTAGGATATCTTGAGCTTTAGCCTTATTCTTGTTGACTATGAAATTCGCATGGACACTAGAAACTTCGGCCCCCCCGCATTTGGTCGCTTTGAAACCAAGCTTTTCAATTAACGCTCCAGCCTGGTTGTCAGGAGAGGGGTTTTTAAAAACGCAGCCTGCGTTTGGAAAACCTTGTGGTTGAGTCGATCTTCTCAAGCATTTGAAATTCTCCAGTTTTTTCTGGATTTCGTTGGGATCGGCGCTACTAAGTTCAAAAGAAGCCTGAAAGACGATTGATTCTAAGGGCAAATTTAAAAATCTGTAGCCATATGAAAAAGAGCCTTTTGCCAAAGACGTCGTCCTGCCATCCGCGTTAACTAATTCGAGTTCCGTGATTAAATCACCTACTGAGACACCTCCAGCCCCAGCGTTGCAAGCCACTGATCCTCCTATGGAACCGGGAATACCCCAAAGAGATTCCATCCCCGTTAAACCTGAACGACAAGCTCTAGATACGACCAAAGACAAAGGGGTTCCTGATTGAGCTTTAATTAGCGATGTGCTCGAAGCGCCTTTTTCGATACTGAGGGCTTTCATTCTGAGTGGAGAAATAATTAGTCCGCGAAAACCATCGTCATGGAACAACACATTTGTGCCGCTCCCGAGGATGAAGTATCGAACATCTTCTTGCATAGCAAACAAAAGTAGGCGAGTTAAGGATTCTAGATTTCTTGGAAACGCTACTACGTCCGCAGGACCGCCTACTCTATAAGAGGTCAAATTCTTGAGAGGAAATCCCGTTAATGGATCTTCACCCAAGATAGATCGAATTCTTTGAATTTGGGTTTCGCTAATTTTCAAGCAAAACTCCTCGTCGTCTTTCAAGTTCTTCCAAAACAGCGGGCCCGAGTTTTGTGACATCACCGGCGCCCAATGTTATCAACATGTCCCCTGATTCCAGGTCTTGGGCTATTTCTGCGGCAATTGACATTCTATCCCCCAAGAACCGCACCCTCTTGTGACCTCTGGCACGAATGCCTTCACAGAGACTGGATCCGCTAACCCCTTCAATTGGCTTTTCACTGGCAGCGTAAATGTCCATGATGTAAAGCAAATCAGCATCGTGAAAAGCAGTCAGGAAATCTTCGAATAAAGCCTTTGTCCGAGAATATCTGTGAGGTTGGAATAGGACGGCTATGCGTTTCTCTGCCATTTGTCTCGCCGCCAATAGCACTGCCCTAATTTCGGCTGGATGATGACCATAATCGTCAATAACGGTTATTCCGCTGACCGCACCCCTTTTTGTAAATCGTCTCTGAACGCCTGGAAATGATTCCAACGCTTCTTTGATCGTTTCAAAAGGGACGTCAAAGAGTTCAGCTATGGTTACGGCGGCCAGAGAATTTACAATATTGTGCATACCCGGCATCGGCAGCCTTATCTCACCAAGTAGTATATTTTCTCTGTAAACTTGGAAGACTGACCATCCCCGCTCCAGTTTTGGTTTCGCTCCCCTGATAAAGGCTTGTGAAGATAATCCATAGGTTAGAAATCTTTTAGAAATCGTAGGGATTATTCTTTGGACCTGAGGATCATCAAGGCATACAACAGCGTATCCATAAAAGGGAATTCGATTGATGAACTCGAGGAAGGTGGACCTAATTTCTTCGATGGATGAATAGCAATCCATATGCTCAAGATCGATATTAGTTATCAGAGCTATTGTCGGGAAAAGCTTTAAAAAGGATTTGTCGGATTCATCAGCTTCCGCCACCAGCAGGTCCCCTTGGCCTAAATGTGCGCCTCCTCCAAGGGCGTTTAGTTTTCCCCCTATAACTACTGTAGGATCAAGCCCGGCATGAGACATGACTGCGGCTATCAAGGATGTAGTCGTAGTTTTTCCGTGCATCCCGGCGACAGCAATGGACGTTTGCATTCGCATAAGTTCAGCGAGCATTTCGGCTCTCGCGATAACCGGTATTCTTCTTTCCTTAGCAGCGACCACCTCGGGATTATCTTCGGAAACCGCTGATGAATAAACGAGCACATCAGCCTTGTCAAGGTGTTCTTTTCTGTGTCCTACATGAACTTGAGCGCCCAAAGATCTTAAATGAACTACTGTTGGTGATTCCTGGAGGTCTGAACCACTAACGTTAAATCCGAGAGCAAGGAGAATCTCGGCGATTCCACTCATGCCGACACCGCCTATACCTACAAAATGAACATCTTTAACCTTTTTGAATAAACTTCCTATCACGCGGCTAACCTTTGACTCTTTAATATTTCAAGAACTATCGAGCGTGCTGCATCCGGCTTCCCAAGTTTTCCAGCGTTTTCAGACATTAACTTGAGCTTCGCAGGGGCATTTATCAGCTCTAGAATTTGTCTAATCAAGACTCCGCTTTTCAGGTCCGCGTCGTTGACCATTTTCACCGCTCCATGGTTTTCAAGCCACTGGGCGTTCTTGGTTTGATGATCCCCGGCGGCGAACGGGAAAGGAACAACTATTGCAGGCTTCCCGACTGCTGTTATCTCCGCCAGCGAACTTGCGCCAGCGCGGCAGACCACTAGATCGGCCCAAGAATAGAATGTGCCCATATCTGTAATAAATTCTATTGCTTCTGCGTCTATTCCCGCTTGTTCATAAGCTTTTCCAACCTTTTCCAGTAAATCCGACCCAGTTTGATGAACGATCTTGATTCTTGATGTGACATTTTTTAATTGGCTTATATGTTCGATGATGCCAAGATTCAGGCTGTTGGCTCCTTTAGATCCTCCAAAAATCAAGATTTTAAATTTATTGGGTTCGTTTGGTTCCGCGCTTTTTTCGAACAAAGCCTTTCGCACAGGGTTTCCAACAAGAAAAGTCTTGTCAATGGGAGTTGTAGGTATTGTATTTTGCCAGGAAATAAAAACCTTATTGACGAATTTTGAAAGCATCCGATTGGCTGCGCCCATTATCGAATTTTGTTCCTGGATTCCACTTTCTATATTTAGGATCAAGGCGGCGACTAGGGGCGGAGCGGAAGCGTAGCCACCAACACCCAGAACAAAATCCGGATTGAAATCTTTTATGATTCTAAAGGACTGTACGATTCCAACTGGAATCTCCATTCCGGCTCGAATCGAATTGAGAATTCCGGTCCTCATGATCCCTCTGGCCGACACAAACCTAATAGGGAACCCAGTTTGGGGGATTAATCTGGACTCTATGCCGTGCTTTGTCCCCACGAACAGAACCTCGGACAACGGGGACATGGACTTGAGAGCTTCAGCCACGGCCAGCGCTGGAAAAAGATGACCGCCCGTGCCTCCGCCGGCTAGGATCAATCTCATGTCCCGCCTCCTTCTTTGTTGGCTGAGGCAGTAGCGTTAATTGCCATCAGAATACCTATCCCGGCGAGGTTCGCAATCAGCGAAGTGCCACCTAGAGATATCAGGGGCAGAGGCAATCCCTTTGTTGGTGTCAGTCCCATGGTTACAGCCATGTTGAGTAACGCCTGGATACCTAAAAGAGAAGTAATTCCAAAGGCCAAACATCTCAGAAATATGTCATGAGTTTGGATTGCTATGGTCAATCCTCTAAAGATCAACAGGTAAAACAAAAGAATTGTGGCTATTACTCCTGCTAGTCCAAGCTCTTCTCCCACAACGGCTAGGATGAAATCCGAGTGAGGTTGCGGCAGGTAAAATAGTTTCTGGATACCTTTACCCAACCCTACTCCCCAAATTCCGCCACATCCGAAAGCGACAAGACTCTGAATTACCTGAAACCCGGAACTTAATGGATCAGCCCAAGGATTCAGAAAACTCTTTACTCTTGCGAACCGGTAATGGGCGCTCATTCCGATTTGGAAAAGAAAAGGCAGACACAATATTGCCGAACCGATGAGATGCTGTAATCGAACTCCAGCGATGAACATCATGAGGAAACCTACGGTTGTAATGATAAGCGCAAGACCAAAGTCCGGCTGCGCAAGAGCCAGCATTACAACAAGCGCCATTATCAGGACATGCGGGAGGAAGCCTATTGCGAAACTTTTCACCCCGTCGCCCTTCTTGGCCAACGAACGAGCAAAAAATATTATCATCGCGTATTTGATAATTTCGGAAGGTTGGATATAGAAGCCTACCGGCAGACGAATCCACCGTCTTGATCCACCAAGCTCCACACCTATTCCAGGGACAAAAACAAGAATCAACAAAAGCAACGAAATGCCCAAACCGATCGGCGCGGCGTCTCGCCAAAAAAAGGGATTGGTCCTGGAAAACAGGAACATCAAACTCAGTCCAGCAATTATGGCCAGGCCCTGTTTTTTGGTGTAATAAAACCCATCACCAAACTTTGCGGAAGCTATCATGAAACTTGCGGACGTAACCATAACAATCCCGAATGTTAAAATCAGGATGGTGATAAATAGGAGTAAAGGGTCGTTAAAGAAAGATTTGTACCCTTTAAATTCTAATGTCTGGCACTGAGTCGTCATGAAGATTTAATTCCACTACATTCTTTAATGCCTAAGTCTTGTTGCATCCCGTCTACTAATCGTTTTTTCTGCGCGGCCCGTTAAATGTTCAGCGCAGTTTCAGAGTGCTCATCGCCATGAGCGCAAAGACTATTGAAAGGATCCAGAAACGAACGATAACTTTTGGCTCCGGCCAACCCTTGAGTTCGAAATGATGATGAATCGGAGCCATATTGAATATTCTCTTGCCAGTAGTCTTGAATGACGCTACTTGAAGAATTACCGACACGGCTTCAATCACGAATACTCCTCCTGCAATAGCGAGAAGTATTTCATGTTTTGTTACTACGGCTACTGCTCCAAGGAGACCTCCCAAAGACAACGATCCGACATCACCCATAAAAACTTCCGCAGGGTAGGCGTTGTACCAGAGGAAGCCCATTCCTGCTCCTAGCATAGCGCCGCAAACCACGCAAAGTTCACCTGATCCGGGGATATATGGAACTTGCAGATATTGAGCAAGCTTTAGATGGCCTGCTACATATGCGAAAATAAGGTAGGTCGCGCCACAGATCATCACAGGACCTATGGCCAAACCATCGAGACCGTCCGTTAGATTTACCGCGTTTGAAGCCCCAGCTATGACAAGGGCTGCAAAGACAGGGTACCAAAAACCAAGGTCAGGCTGGACATGCTTGAAAAACGGTACCGCCAGAGTTGTCCTAAAGGATGGATCCATCCACAGGAAGAAACCAACCAAACCTCCAATCAAAAGTTGAAGCCCGAGTTTTCGTTTGCCGCTCAATCCCTTGGGGCTCTGCCGACGAATTTTTAGATAATCGTCCAGAAACCCAATCGCCCCATAAGAAAGAGTGACCCCGAGGACAACCCAAACATATATGTTATCCAATCTGGCCCACAGAAGACACGAGAAAGTCATGGCGAACAGAATAAGCACACCGCCCATAGTTGGTGTTCCACTTTTCTCAAGATGCGTTTGTGGACCGTCATCCCGGATCATCTGTCCGATTTGGAATTCTCTCAAATAATCAATTAGCGGCTTTCCCAAAAGAAAGCTTATCATCAGCGCAGTTAGGGTGGCCATTATGGCCCTAAAGGATATGTACCTAAAAACATTGAATAAAATAAGGTCAGCGTTTAGAGGGTAAAGAAAGTGATACAGCATTCTTTACATCTCCTTTTCAATATGATCAGCGATTATTTCCATTTTCATAGATCGAGAACCCTTGACCAATATTCTTTCAAAATCACCGATCTTTCGCCTCATGAATTCCCATGCCTGTTCTTTATCAACAAATAGACTTATCGACTTTTCGTTACCACCGGAAGTTAAGAATCCCCTAGAAAAGTCATCCCTATATTTTCCAACATAAATTATAAACTTGACTCCCGCCTTACCGGCAAAAGCGCCAATTTCGCGGTGAAGTTCACCGGCATGGGCGCCTAATTCCATCATGTCTCCCAATATAGCCAGGGTTGATTCAGCCTTGTCACATGCTACCAAAGCTTCTAAAGCCGCCTTCATTGAAAGCGGATTTGCGTTATAAAAATCGCGAATCAGCTTTCTGGAACATCCCAAGTCTGAAACTTCCATTCTCCATGCAGGGGCTTTAAAGTTCTCGAGACCTATTCGAATCTCCTGAATTTCGATTCCAAGCTCCATACACGCGGCAAAGGCCGCCAGAGCGTTTGATATATTATGAAGACCACAAAGATCCCATTGAATTCTTGTTTTTCCAAAAGGCCCTATGACGTCAAAGATGGTCGGCGTTCCGATCTGAATGTTTTCAGCTCGAAAATCTCCTTCCGATAAACCAAAAGTAATGATCCGCCCCTTGAAATCTTTGAGGCGCTTCCTAATAAGAACATTATCTCTAGGAACCACACCCAGACCATTTTCTGATATTGATTCTACCAGCTTGAATTTTTCAGAAGCGATGTTTTCTTCTGAGCCCAAACCTTCGAGATGAGCTTGCCCTATGGTAGTTATCACCGCTATATCCGGTGACGCCGCTCTTGCCAGCATATCCATTTCTCCTGGCTGATTGATCCCAGCTTCCACTACAGCAAATTTATGATCCCGACCTATGTCCAAAACGGTCATGGGCAGCCCAATGAGATTGTTGAGATTTCCCTGGGTTATTTTTACAGGGTTTTGGGGTCCTATTATCGAGCCCATCATTTCTTTGACGGTAGTTTTGCCGGAGGAGCCGGTAATCGCGACTAAGGGGATTGGATATATTTTACGGTGGGTTGATGCAAGGTCGGTCAAAGCTCGGAGGGTGTCCTGAACCTTTATCAGGACCGAGTTGGAGAGATTAAAAGGGATTTCCATATGAACATCGCGATTTACCAGACTGCCTCCGGCCCCGGCTTCCAAGGCCGGAATCAAAAAGCAGTTTCCATCGAAATTCTGACCTCTTAACGGGACAAAGAGATCATTGATCTTTAGCTGTCGGGAATCAGTACAGATACCGTCGAAAAATCTCTCGGCGCTGCCTTGCGCCAAGTCTCCTGACGTTGCTTTCAGTATATCTTTTACTCTATATGGTCCCGCTTCAGCTCTCATGATCTAAGCCTTAACTTTTCTTAGTGTTCGTTCCTGAGTCTTAATACCGTTGATCCAGGGGTTGAGTTTTCTTGATTCTTCTAATGCTATGACCCGATCGTCAAAGGGATAACGAATTCCTTGGATCTCCTGGTAAGTTTCGTGACCTTTTCCCGCTATAAGGAGAGTGTCTCGTAAACTCAATTTCGAAATGGCCCATTTAATAGCTTCCCCACGGTCAGGAATCACAACATATGAGCCTTTTTTGATGATAGTCTCAGTGGGATTATTCGAGACTTTTCTGAACCCATAACCTCTTACGCCTTCTTCTATCTGATGAATTATATCTATCGGGTCCTCACTTCTCGGGTTATCTGAAGTAACAACCACAAAATCACCGCCACTTGCGGCTTCCATTCCCATAAGCGGACGTTTTGTTTTGTCTCTGTCGCCACCACAACCCATAACAGTTATTAAATTGCCTTCACAAATTTCTCTTAGCGCCTGTAAAACATTTTTCAGGGCATTGGGAGTATGGGCGTAATCAACGAATATAGCCCCAAAAGGCGATTTCACCCGTTCTAGACGACCCGGTACCGTCTTAATTGACTTAATGCCCGCTAGAACAGCTTCTTGAGGAATTCGCAATTTCACACTTACCGAGAGCGCCGCTAAGATATTTGAAAGATTGAAGGCCCCTACAAGTTCCGATTGAATTTCTAATGAATCATAAGGAGTCCTGATGGTGATGTTCAACCCTCTCTGCGAAATATCAGTCCTGACTGGGCGAATATCGGCCGTATCTGTGACACCATATTTAAGGGTTTGTATGGAAGTAATTTCTTGCGCCAATCGCGAACCGTAAGGGTCATCGATGTTTATTGCGGCGCAGGCCCCATTTTTCGTGGAGTTTGGCAATAATTCTTCAAAGAGGACCTTTTTGGCCGAGTAATAGGTCTCCATATCTCCATGAAAGTCAAGGTGATCATGAGTCAAATTACTAAAGATGCCGACGTCAAAATTGCAACCGTCCAAACGCCTCATGAAAAGACCATGAGATGAAACTTCCATGATTACATGGGTAACCCCGGCCGCGCGCATGTCAGCCAGCATTTTCTGTATATCCGAGGCCTCAGGAGTGGTGTTGGAGGCCACAATTTCAACACCAGACCACCTGTGTGATATCGTTCCTATCACCCCGGGAACAAAATTGGCCGCTTTTAGTATCGCTTCAAGTAAAAAGGTTGTAGTTGTCTTTCCGTTGGTACCGGTGATTCCGATGAGCGTCATGGAATCAGATGGTCTACCATAGATGGAAGCCGCTATCGGGCCTAGAGCTTTACGTGAATTTTTGACCTTTACCCATGCGATCTTAGTATCAAATTTTTCAGGTGGCTCATTTTCCGCTATTATTACCGAAGCTCCATTTTGGATTGCTTTGAAAATAAAATCGTGGCCATCAACTTTTTCTCCTTTTATTGCCACAAAGGCAAAATGCCGCATAACACGCCGACTATCATGAGAAACACCTTCAACAAGGACCTCAGGGTTTCCCCAGATCTTTGGCGCTTGGAGCAAAGTTAGAATGTCGGGCAGTAATACGCTCAATACACCCCTCCAAAACACGAAACTTTTATTGGCGCCCCTTCTCTTACCGTTTCCCCCGGTTTAGGGTCCTGTTTCCTTACAGTGCCGGCTCCGGCCACGGAGAGATCACATTTGATCTTGCCGCAAATATCCACCACCTGTCGAATGTCCGATCCCTTGAGGTCGGGCATGATCCATTCGCCTGGTTTCCCGCCTGGTTTCAAATCTGAATTGTAAAAGCATGCTGGAACTTCTTTGCCAATTGGCCTCTTGTACGCGACAAGTTCTCCAGACTGACGAGGGACACTACCGGATAACGCCAGAATCCCTTCGGCTATTTTTCGAAAAACGGGGGCAGCGACTTTTCCTCCTGTACGGTCATTCCCCGCCGCAGGCTCATCAATTAGCACGAGAACCACTATGCGTGGTTTGATACTCTCGATTGCGCCCAGAAATGACATCAAATATTTTTCTTTGGAATAACCACCTTTAGAATCAGCCTTTTGAGCTGTTCCAGTTTTTCCAATTATTTCGACCCCCGGGATGGCGGCGGCCTTTCCAGTCCCTTGAGCGACGGTTTTTCTGAGAATATCTACCAAAGAAGCCGATGTTTCTTCACTGATGGCTCTTCTCACCAAAAGAGGCGGATTTTCTAAGACTGTTTCCCCCAAAGCATTTGTAATTCTTTTCAATAATCTTGGCTTATAAAGATTACCTCCATTTATAGCCGCGGCAAACCCTACCGCAAGCTGAATCGGGGTCACGCTTATCCCTTGTCCGAAAGCCATGTTCGCCTTGGTAAGAATAGACCAGTGATTTGTTGGTGACAATAATCCCGGGCGTTCACCGGGAAGGTCGATATTGGTCAGGGAACCGAATCCAAACTCTTTCAACATATTGTAATATTCGGCTCTTGTGAGTTTCTCGGAAATCTTTACGGCGCCAATGTTACTGGAGTTTATCAATACCTGGTCAAAAGTCAGTTCTTTGTGGGGAGTTACATCATGAATCTCTGATCCATTGTAACGATACAATCCATTGTTTACAAAAAAGACGTCGGACCTCTTCGCCTTACCCAATTCCAACGCTGCGGCGGCCACGAATACCTTGAAAGTTGAACCGGGCTCAAAGGCGTCTGCCACGGCCCTATCTCTACGGGACCCGGTCGCCGCATGTTGGAACACGTTCAGATTATATGTCGGTCTAACCGCCAGAGCGAGGATCTCCCCGGAATCGGCGTCAAGCGCAATTACCATTCCACTCTTGGCATGTTCTCGGTTGACAGCATTTTCGAGTTCCCGTTCAACAATGAATTGGATATTCCGATCTAGTGTTATATGCACATCGTTGCGTTTTGGCGCCCAATCTAAGGCTGTGAACATTACCGGCCGCCCAAGATTGTCCTTTTGGGCAGTAATTGGTATGGGCGCGGTTTTAAGAAATCTGTCGTAAAACAGTTCAAGACCCTCTAAACCCTTAGAATCTATTCCTGCAAAACCGATGACATGAGCCGCAAGGTTCTTTAGTGGATAAAATCTCTGATATTCAGGGTCGGTGCAAATTCCAGGAAAATTACTCTTGCGTACCTTTTCTGCGGTTAGAGGAGAAACTCGCCTTTTTATCCATACAAATGGTTTGCTTTCATCCAGCTTCTTCAGGATGTTACTTGCATCCATATCCAGTATCTTTGACAAATTGTCGGCGATCTGAAGCCGTTCTGTTTTATTCGATATCTTTCGGGGACGAGCATAAACAGAATCAACTTCAAGGCTAGCCGCCAGTTGCTCTCCTGATCGGTCAAGAATGAAACCCCTTCTAGATTCTAGATCGATGTTCATGGTCCGTTGTTTTTCGGCTCTCTTTTTTAGCACCTCAGAATCTAGAATCTGAAGACGATAGGCCCGAGCGGACAGAACAGCAGCGGCAATCGCAAACGCCATTCCTACCAGCGCTATCCGAACAATCATCCAGTTAATCGATTTCTCGCTACGGAACATGAACTATCCTACCCACCGACGGCATTCTCAGCCCTTGCTTGGTGGCTTTCTTCTCAATTTCCACAGGGGACTCCAACGATGATAATTCGAGGCTAAGCTCCCGGACACGGCCTTGGAGTTCTTTGTTTTTAGTCTCCAAAGTAGAAATTTCGTAACCTAATTGAACCAGCGCCATTCTGTTCCACACATTGAACAAACCAACCAGGAGTAAAATTGATAGGGCGATAACTACACAATATGGCAATATGCGAGGTAGCCTGTAAGAACAAGCGTCTTCCGGAGAAACAATATCCCGTTTCTTGCTTGATCCACCTGTAGAGGTTGACCCGGTTTCGAGCTGCTTCCATTGTGAGTCCTGCATTTCTCAGAATTTCACAAGGCCTCGATCACCCGCATTTTTGCGGACCTTGACCGAGGGTTGGTTCGTGTTTCTTCAAGAGAAGGCCGTAAGGGCCTTCGGGTAATCACTTTCCACTTTTCAACCTGTCGAGCCAGGTCTTTAAAAATGGATTTGACCAGCCGGTCTTCCAAAGAATGATATGAAACGATACACAAACGACCGTGCTCGTTGAGTAGACCGGGTAATTGTTCCAAACCACTTCTTAGATTACTAAGTTCATCGTTTACCGCTATTCTCAAAGCCTGAAAAACCCTTGTCGCTGGATGAATTTTTCCCCGTTTTCGCCCCACGCTTTTTAGGACTATGTTAGACAACTCGTGGGTATTAGTTAGAACCCCTCTTCTGACACCCTCTTTCAAGCGTTGAGCGATTTTTCGAGCTTTCGGCTCTTCGCCAAACTCGAAAATGATACGTTCAAGTTCAGTTTCAGAAAGATCGATTAACAAGTCTTCGGCTGATTTACCTTGAGTTCTATCAAAACGCATGTCCAAAGGACTTGAGTATCTGAAACTGAAGCCTCTATTCGTGTCTTCAAGTTGGTCCGAACTTAACCCCAGATCTATGACTATGCCGTCCACGCGATCAACGCCAACAGAACTCAGTATTTCCACGGCTTGATGATAGCCCGCGTGCCAGCATCGGAAGCGTTCACCATAAGTTTGCAATCTTGCCTGGGTCCGACTTATGGATTCCTCGTCGAGATCAAATCCCAACAGCCGTCCATCTGGGGAGGAAACCTCCAGAATGGCTTCAGCGTACCCGCCGGCTCCCAGAGATCCATCCACGTACAGTCCTCCTGAGTGAGGGTCCAGGAATTCTATAATTTCTTTTATTAATACAGGCTGATGCAAATGGTATCTCCAACATCCATTGTCCTCAATCAAGCCGTCCCAATCAGAAACTTCACGAGTTATTCAAGATAGCAGAAACACGCAATGGTTGTTATCTACCCATAATGCTATGAGTTTATTAATAAATCCAACAAAACTAACTTTACGTGCCTACCAACAACATTTAAACTGATACGCCTTAAAAAAATATTATAAAGTTATAGTTGACATGTCAAGTGATTTTTTGCTTGAACATTTTATTCTTTTTAGTTAAAATTATTGGTTTTTATTGTTTATTCTTTTATGCCTAGCTTTGTGGTAGTCCTAGTCTATCCAAACTGCCCCTTGTTCTTTTTGCTCTTGACGATCTGCTCCATGATAAATATACTGCTGTTGGGCCGAAGTGGTGGAACTTGGTAGACACACCATCTTGAGGGGGTGGCGGGCGAAAGCTCGTGCCGGTTCGAGTCCGGCCTTCGGCACCAAAAACACCACAGTCAGCCCGGTCTATTTTGACCGGGTTTTTTGTTTACAATCATTAGAGGACCTATTTCTATGTCTAAGGTTATTCGGATCTTGAGCTGGAATGTAAACGGTATCCGGGCCATTCATAAAAAGGGATTCCTGGACTGGTTAGCCAAGGAACGACCAGATATCCTTTGCATTCAGGAAACTAAGGCTTCAATAGAACAGTTGTCCGAAGATCTTTTGGCCCCGAGCGGCTATACATCATATTGGAGTAGCGCTGTTCGCAAGGGTTATAGCGGAGTATCCATTTACACTAAAACCGCCGCCATTGATGTAAAGAATTCCATGGGCATACCTGAATTCGACCATGAAGGCAGGTTTCTTAGGGTTGATTTTGATGAATTCGTTTTGATGAACGTTTATTTCCCTAACGGGAAAATGGGGCCTGAACGGTTAAAATTCAAGCTCGATTTTTACGATGCTTTCCTTGACTATATTGAGAGATTACGAGAACAGAAGCATAGTGTAATTTTCCTCGGAGATGTCAATACCGCTCACCAGGAAATAGATCTGGCCAGACCCAAGGAGAACTCGAAGGTCTCGGGTTTCTTGCCGGTTGAACGACAATGGATCGATACTACTGTCGCCAAAGGATATCTGGATACTTTCAGAAAATTTAACGGAGACCTCGTCCAGTACAGTTGGTGGGACATGAAAAGCGGAGCCAGAAACAGAAACATCGGATGGAGAATAGACTACGTCTTTGTAAGCGCCGATCTAGAAAAACGCATCAGGCGGGCCTTTATTCTCACAGACGTCCAAGGTTCGGACCATTGTCCTGTAGGGATAGATTTGGAGACGCAAATGGGTTTCTGATACGCGTCTCCATAGTTTGACTCCTTGTTGGATCGCACGCGGTGATTTGAGAGATCCTGTTTAATTATTACGCGAGAAGTTAATATGTCAAATTCAAACCAACCCTGGTATCTTAACACCACTTTCCGCAGGCTTTATCAAAGAAAGGGCGTGTTTGTACACGAGGTAGGTGTCCTCTGAATCTTCAACAATAATACAAAAACTGTCGAAGCTCCGAACAAAGCCTTTTATTGAACTACCGGATATCAGAACGGCTTCGATTTCAATTCTGGCTTTGCGGACCTGGTTTAAAAATTGATCTTGAATATTAAAATGTGTCTTTGGCATTTCAGCGCCCCCTAATAAATAATCCCTCGAGCAAAAATCTTAATTCTTAAAGACATTTTTAACTCGTTGGGGAAAATCTCGAACCAACCTTTAATGTTCGAGAAAGTTATCAACCTCAACCCCGATAGTCGAGATTTCCTGAGGATCAAACCACCTTACATCGGGCTCAGATCTAAACCATGTCAATTGTCTCTTTGCATAATGACGGGTGTCCCTTTTCATAAGCAGAGTTGCTTCCGAGATGTCCAGCTCTCCTGCTAGGACC
>JACWAG010000269.1 GCA_014874425.1 Syntrophaceae bacterium
AGGTACCTATCATATGTTGTGAGGTTTTTTTCCCTTATCACCAAAACGAAAATAAAAACCTGCTCTACAAAGTTGAGGATGCTTTTGCAAATTTTGAAAATAACGCTGGACTACCGCAGCCAAAGTGTAGAGGCCTGGTATTTATTCGCATACCAGAAACTGCGTCGTTCACTTTTTGTAAGAGTTGGGCAGACGAATATTTTATGAATTCCGAAAAACTCGGATTAGATGCCGCCATAATATACCAAGCTAGAGTGGTTACGACGACCGAGTCAATAAGTGGAATCCAACATTCCATTGCGCTTGCAAAGAGGCCAGAATTTGATGAGTGGTGCCAGCAGTGGTCCTCTGACGCTCCTGCTATTTCCCTACAAGTGCTGGTAGGAAATTGTTCATCAGAACCAGCCTGTCTTTCGATCGACGACGGGGAAAATAACATCCCTTTAGGGGAAAGATATGTCTATCAAAGTGGGTGTCGTGTTACAAGTGTCTCATTTGATAAGAGCTTCGGATCAAATACTACAATTAGAAAGCTTGGGCCTGGTATCACTTGTCATGCGATCATAGAGGTACCTGGCGGAAAATTACCAATACAAGGTAACTTTCCACCCACGAACGATTTACTACTTTTGTAAGATTTGGGCTCGAGAGTTGGGAACCCCATTGCTAGCAAATGGATTGTGCCAAAATGTATCGTGGACTCAGGTAGGCAGGGCGTTAACCCCAACGGCCCATACGGTTTCAACAACTGCGGTACCGACCAAAATTGAAGAGTGTCTATTCATAGGCTCATCCTCCTTTTGTGCTTTTCTGTCCGATAGCGACAAAGCAATTAACCGAACAAATATCAAAGTTACCAGAAGACCTGCCGCCGAGATAACACCCACCCAAGTGGGAATACCACATGGGAATGCCCACCCCATCTGCCTGAAGCCACGATCCTGAATGTGATTCTACATCACATCAAATCATTGTGTCACGTCCTTTTTCAGTTGTTTCAAATCATGCTTTTTCAAATTGGTTTTTATACCCTCCCGAATTCACGTGTGCATTGAAATCGAAACTATCAATCGAAACTATCATCAGTAGAGACAAGAAGGACGCCACTTACAAATTGGCTTTGCTAAGGGCCCTGTGTGACACTGCTCAAACTGACTCAGGGATGGTCAGATGGGGTATGGACGGCGCCGTGCGAGTCCCGCTTGGTTCAATCGTGGGGAAATGGATACTCTATTACTGGCCCATAATTGAGCTGGATGGTCCGGATGGTCCGGATGGTAAAGTGGCGATTCCACAGAAGCGTGGCCTGGAAAAACGCATGCCGATAGCGTTTCGGAGCGCCATGAGAGAATTGATCCGATTTTATACGAGTTCGCGATTTTTTTTGGAATTTGATATACGGTTCCCCAGTTCTATTTGGGGGAGGTAAGTTATGGGCAGGGTGACGTCAGTCAAACCCCATCTTTCGGAGTATGAGATTTCGGAACGACTTAAGGGAACTTCAGGCAGAGTTCATCGGAGATGGCTGGTGGTTTGGAATGCGCTGGTTGATCCTCGCACCGCAAGGCAAATTGCTAGACATACTGGAGTTTCAGTTTCTTCGGTGCACAATCTGGTTTCCAACTACAATAGGTTCGGCCCAGAGGCAGTAGATGGGTCCAAAGAGAGCAAGCGCCGCCGATGTTATTTCAGCAGAGAGCGAGAGTCCGAATTCCTTGCTTCGTTTCTTGAAGAGGCGAGCGCAGGTCAGATCTGCGTTGCAGGCCGGATAAAACAAGCACTTGAAAATTACTTGGGTCATAGTGTTCATCACTCCACTGTTTACAGGATGCTTGAAAGGAACGAATGGCGGAAAGTAGTCCCTCGTCCGGTTCATCCTCAAGCCAAAGAAGAAGTTAAAGAAGGTTTTAAAAAAACTTTCCCAAAATAGTAAATGAGGTTGTAGCAGAAAGAGATTTATCGGATACCCGACCCGTAGTGATCATGACTCAAGACGAGGGAAGATTTGGAAGAATAAGTGATCTTCGTACCTGCTGGGCCCCAAAAGGCATTAGGCCCAAGATTCCTAAACAAATTGTAAGAACATTTGTTTACGTATACGCGGCAGTGTGCATGGCGCTCGGGAAAATGACCTCCCTGATACTTCCTTACGCAAACACAGAAATGATGAACTTATTCCTGGAAGAAGTCTCGAAGGACTTCAAAGACTATTTTGTGATCATGTTGGTAGACGGCGCCGGTTGGCATAGATCAGGAGGACTCAAAATCCCTGAAAACATAAGGCTCATATATCAACCTTCGCACAGTCCGGAGCTCAATCCAGTGGAACATGTGTGGGAGGAGTTGCGAGAAAAGCATCTTCCCAACAAGGTCTTTCGGTCCCTTGATGCGGTAGAGCGTGCTCTTTGCGACGGATTATGCAAATTGCACGACAATCCAGAAAAGCTTCGCTCAATGACCAACTTCGAATATCTCAACGTTCTAAGTTAAATAGCGAAATGGTATGAGAAATCTATAG
>JACWAG010000270.1 GCA_014874425.1 Syntrophaceae bacterium
CTTGCCAGAGAGGATGGCGATTTTATATTTGATGTACTTTAGCGCTTCGAAAATGGCTCCTTCCTGAACAAGCTGCGCCTTTTGGCGTTCCGCAAACTCATTACGCGTCAATTCCATTTGTTCCTCCGAGGCTTGCGCCCGCGATCATAAGACGTGTTTCAGTTCATAATTTAAGGAGCCCAATCCGAGCGCCTCCGCTTGTCTCAATACACCCACAAATTCCACATTTGTTTGCTCGAGAATGAAGTTTCTCTCACCGCCATTCGAATTAAGCCTTTTTTGCAATAAAGCGTACGTGGCTGCGTCGAGAGCCACAGCGTCACTCGAGGCCAGAAATCCAATATTTTCTACAAAGGGCGCTTCACTAAATGGGAAATAGTCGGGTTGAAGGGTTACATCCCAAATATAATTGACATAAAAGATCCGTCCGCCAACCGAGTTTCTAACCCCCACGTGGCCTTCCAGGGCACGACGGCAAAACCCCTCAAGATCTTGAACTGAGTTTGTGTTACCGTTAAACGGATACGGATCCAGCCCGCGAAGGACTCGAGTCCTTTCACTACAGACCAGACACTCAAACCCGCCATTTAAAAGGGCCCCGTTTATACCGAACAAAGGGTGTGCGGTCACATGGGAGAGGACCCACAGAGCGTCACTCCTGCAAATTGTTGTCCCGACTTTTACTCCTCCAAGGATATTGTCATCACAATCGATTTGATAAAGATTGCCTTCGTCGCCGCTAAATCCACCATTGATGACGAAGTTACCGCCAAGAGTATCGTTGGAGTACCCTCCCGCATAGGCGGTTTTCAGGAAGACGTTACCCTTGGCTTCACGCCAGTAATCAACCAACTTAATACCATCGCAAATAGCAGGATGATTTTTCGTTACAAGGCCAATTTCGTCAGCCACCACTCTTACAAACATCGGGCGGAGACCATACGTGTATCCGTCCTCTGAGGTATTGACCTTCAATGCGGCTTCCATTCCTTCGCTCAGGCCTTTCGTGGCGTCGGATTCTCTCATAAGTTTTATAAGCTTGTGGGTGACGTTGTTGTCAAACGCCATAGGATGGGCATCTACCCAGAACACTTTACTCTCTCCAGTCGCGTTAAAATCAGCCATTCCTGTTGCGCCTTTGTTCAAGTTTGTCTCAGCATGGCGGAGAACTCAATCGTTCTCCGCCGCAATCAATCATAGATTATTTGGGGGTTTCTCCCTTGAATGGGTCATATTTTTTCCATTCATTAAAGACCCATTCTTTATTATACTCCGTTCTTCGAAATGGCATTACTTCCGTCGCCAAGTCGTGCTTGGCAAAGACGTCCCTGAGCCGAACTGTCACAGGTTTGTGATTACCCTCGCCACCCTTTCTGATCTGCCATTTGGCGGCGTTCTCAGGATTGAGAGTAGGCTCATAATTGTTGAGTTTGTATTTGCGTGTTCCAAGGCCGATTTTCTCAGCAGCGGCCATCGTTATTCGCGGGCTGAAACCATTAATCATGCGAAATTTGTCGTCCCCTGGTTTTAATCCCTTCTCTTCAGCGACTGAACCCGGAGATATCGGCATGTTGTCGATAGCGTCAAGAGTAGCTTCTTCAACAGCCACCAAGTCCTTACCAGCGAAAATACCAACATCTGGACAAACAGCTAAGCCGGCCCACGGGAAGCAGTCACATTCAGGACACACATCGATGGCACAGTTCATGAAACCAACCTTGCCACGGTCGAAGCATTTGAGGGCCCCCAGCGCAGCGTCAGCATGAGCGATCATAGCGTTGGGGAAATAGCTTTCCTCAAAGGTGATCCCGCTCATTCCTGAGAATATGCACGTAACCTGGCATGAGTAACAGAGTCTGCAACGTTCGGGATAAAAGACCTTTCCATGCTCGGTCACGTGATGGGCCTGTCGTGGACAGGAGTCATCGCACATCTGATGGAACTTACAGGCTTTCCCAGGGCACTGATCGGTAAATTTCGGCCAGCCGATGGCGTCGTGAGGATCACCCCAATGAGCGAGGTGTGTAATATATTTCCCTCGCTTCGATTGGCAGCCTATACCCAACTGTTTGAGGATGCCGCCGTACATCGTAATCGAATGGCCACGAGCGTGCGCCATAACTATCATGGCGTCCGCTTCAGCAATGGCTCTGCCGATGTAGGTTTCCTTAAGGATGTTTCCTTCTGGAATCTCAACCCTGTAATCGTCCTCACCGGCATACCCATCAGCGATAATTACCGGGCAACCGAAGGTAGCGTCAGTGTAACCGTGACGAATTGCTCCCTCCAACTGGTACTGGGAAATGGCCATGTTGTCGAATGTGTGATATGAAAGTGTAGTGTCGTTTACAACGTACGGGTGCCCGCCACAAGCCTTGACTTCCTCACAGATTGCGGCAATATACTCTGGACGTAGGATCGCTGTCCGGTTCCACTCTCCGTAGTGGATTTTTATGGCTACCTCGTCGCCTTTTTCAAAGCATTCATTAAGTTTAGCCTCATAGAAGAGATCTTTCGCCTTGCAGATCATGGACTCAGTCCAGTTTGTAGCGTTGGCCTCCGAGAACCATACCGGCGCAGGGCCGGTTTTGGTATATGGTCCCCATTTTTTCTTCGTGGGGTTCCAGCTCTTAAGCTGATAGGTTGATCTGCCTCCTTCTACGGGCTTTTTCATTTCGTTCCATTTTGTCGGCTCGCACTTATAGTCTGCCATCAAAATCTCCTTCCTCATCACTATTGTGATGAAAATCACCAATCGAGAGGTTAAATTCTGGCTTAAAGCTTGTCCTTTGGATCAGCCTCTTTATCCAAAAAGTTTAGTCGTACCACACCCCTTTCAAACTAGGATTTTGCGAAAGGACTGCCTGATCCATTTTTTTGACTCAGTCCTGTACGAGCCGCGCCCGGGCCCTCATCGTGGCAAAAAATACTCTATAGTTCGTCCGTTAATTCAAGCATAAACCTTTTGGCTGTAACTCATGCCCCTTCTTTTAAAAAGGAAATGCAAGCAGCGTACCTGATAGTCGCACTTCACAAGGGTTCCTTTAAAGTCTCAATATTGTGACGTGTTATCAAGATGATACAATCATAGACAGGAGTGTGCAGGACGATTTGTTTAGCGTGAATCCAGTTGGTGAAATAGAAGAAAGCGGAAAAACGCCCAGAGAGATGTTGTTACAGGACCTCATAGTTTTTCTTGGAGACAGTCATAACCCTCCTCAGTCGTTTGAAATTATAATCAATTGCAGCAATTGGGGTCAAAACGGACACCTCGCCCCAATTGAGCATATTACAGAATTAATTAGGAAATAGGTCTATTGAATAGTGAACAACGATTCATCGAATTCCGATTTTCCAAGATATTTTCTGTAAGACAAACTGGGCGCTTTCTCAGGGTGCTCAATAAGCGAAGGCTCCACCGGGATACCAGCTTCGTGGAGGGCTTTTAGAATTTCTTTCTTTGAAGGTGGGCACGTCTTTATTGCTATGGCATTCCTGATCTCCGGGTTATCCTTGTTCGCTTGATACATGCATTTGCCCATCAGGATTGTCTTATTCGTTCCAGGCGATGGTTTGATGATCTTTCCCGTCAGCACTTCCACTTGATCCCAAGGCGTCCCATTCCATGCCTGTGCTATAGAAGCTATAATCAGTCCGGTAATTGTGAAACAATATGTACAGAGGGTGGTGTCTGGCTTCGGGATAGAAACTCCCCTAATTCCCTTTTTGGCCATGAAAAGAGGTAAATCTTTATTATCATTATAGTCAAACTCGTAGCTAAGTTTTAAATTTAGGTCTTTGATGCTTGCTCCTTGAAGTTCTATATCGGAAAAATCCAATGGCCTGTTTTGGTTCGCTGCAGCGTGAACAAGATAAGGCACATCCGAAGGGGAGTATCCCAGCAATGCGGCCCCAACCATGTCAGCAGCTAACACATCACTAGATGCGACGACGAGATCGGTTCTTCGTATCTTTCCGTCGAATCCGGGACCGCGTTCGTTGGTGTAAATGCCGTCCAAAATGGTCAATGACGCAGGGAGTGCTCCCACGAGCCTGGCAACCATGTAGTGAAGATTTTTGACAGGGTCCGCTGAATGGCACTTCTTGCGTGAACTGACGTCAATCACTCCCTTCAAGTTTTTGATCCCGAGACTCACCACAGTTTGAGAGTGGGTTTTAAGAACGGGGACATTTACGACGAAATCGCTCTCAATAAAGTCTTTGCTGAAATTTAGCCGCACACCATCTCCCAATTCGATCGTTTCATAAGGACGGCGATGTACATTAATTAAATTTACACCATAGCGTTTCGCTAATACAGTGTAACCAAGTCCATCGAAGGCCCGCATCGCCACATTTTTGTCCTTGGGATTCAAGAGTACTGGCCCCTCACCTATGCTTATGTCTTTGACGCCGTGATCCACGAGTATAGTTACTACGTCATCCACAATCCTGGACGTCGTGATCATTCCCCACTTTGGGAAAGGTTTAATGTCGCTCCAAAGCACGATATTGGGTTTAATAAATACCTTCGCGTTTTTGGGTAAATGACACAGACCATCTGACAATTCTACGGCGCGACGCGCCGATTCCACTGGTTCCTCGTATTTCAATACAGCGACCTTTTGTACAGTCATCGGTTCAACCCCGGAATTTTGATAAATTGAGCCGTAGACACAATCGACCTCTGGAACCGGTCCAAGATTGTTCTATGCTGGGAGTGAGTATTCAATAAGTCCGCCAGCCTAATTTGTCACCAGTTACCGAAAGCGCTAAGTTTTTGAGTTTAATCGGATCTCAACAGTTTAATGGCGTTTTCACCAAGCACTTTGTGTTTCTCCTTTTCTGTGAGATGGCGGTTGGCTCGTACCGAACTGACCAGGCAAGCCGGCCGCATCCCTGAAGCCAAAGGAAAAGGATAATCAGTGCCAAACAAGATCTTGTCAAATGTAATGGTTTTCCTGATCTCTTTCACAATTGCGGCGCTATCTAGAATCCACTCAACAGCAGAGAAATCCCCATATACGTTCCGGAAATTCTTGCCCAAGCTAAGGGCCTCATGGAGCCATATTCCGGGTAGGAACTCACTATATGAACCACAATGAGCGAGGACTAATGGCACATCGGGATATTTCTTTAATATAGGTTCCCAGAGAATTGGATTGGAGTTTCGGCTCAGTTCCAGGATGTCAAATGGCCCCATGCCACAACCAGAGTGAGACACCACAACACCTTCCACGGATCTACAATACTGGAATAGTAGATCTACGTTCCGATTCTCGGCAGGATTGAAAAATTGAGAGTAAGGTGTCAAGTTGACGCCTCTTAGGCCAAGTTTGCCGATCTGATCAAGTTTTTCTTCCACATAGTATCTGTCTTTGGAAAGGTTTACTGAACCAAAACCGAATAGTATCTCTGGGTAATCTTTTAACCAGGCAGCGACGTCCTTATTGGTAACATGGGTGTTTGAATAGAGATTACTCCTGAGGTGTTTCATGATTTGCCCAAAATTCAACCAGCGACTTTGAGCGCAACTAGAATAATCCTTATACAAGCTATCCTTGATTGAAGGTCTATCCAAGTCTGCAGGATCAGTATCAGTCGCCAAAATCACCCCGCGTGAAACGCCCGCACGCCTCATGTCAACAAACAATTTCATATCTGGCACTTGAGGATGAATACGAAAATCGACAACCGGGTGGAAATTCATTTCATGATTGGGCTGAGGAGGCTCATATGGTCCTCCGAATTTTTCCGATTTTAGATCACTCTCTCGAAACGCCCCAACACCCTTAACAAGGACGTAGCCTTCGGCTCCGGTGGTATTACGCAGGGCTTTGAGCGCCAGAAAAAGCCGAGACTGTGTCGTGAAATCCTGAATCTCACCAAGACAATCCTCGATTTTCAGGGCCAATTCATATCTGTCTTTTGGATCACCCAATCTACAGACATCTCTGATCAAGCCCCATCGAAAATCTGGGGGATCATGGACCAAAGCATCAAGCATCTGATCTAGATCAGCTAAC